>JAFDFH010000349.1 GCA_019309945.1 Deltaproteobacteria bacterium | reverse complement strand
TTCCCGCTGAACGCGGAAAATATGATTGCCAACATTGAAAAATTAAGAAATGAAACCCATCTTCCGTTTCTGGCCACCGACAGGAATGTGCTCAACCTCCCGGGCGTCGGCAAGAGCATGACCTTCCGGATGATCGGCCTCACGTATGATGGACGTCGCATTCTTGAGTTCGATCACGACGCCACACGCGCCCATAGTCCCATTATCAAAAAAATGGGACGCGTCATAATCATCGAATCCAAAAGTATTCAAGAATTTCTAGGCCAGCTCGAAGACATGGGCGAAGATGTCGCGGAGTATGAGACAATTTACGGCTACACCATTGGAGAGACCGAACCCCGAATGCCGATATATGAATATCCGGCCTATGACTTCACGATTACGGATCACCTTACCAACCTGAAAATCGAAGATTGATAAAGGAATTGAAAGGTTAAGTAGTGCCCATCCAGAAACGGTCTTTTTGCCCGATTTCTGCGTTATGCTCAAAATTTTATCCTCGGAATATCAACTATATGCCTGCGGTAAAATTTCTCGCATGCCTTGATCTCGAACAAAAATCCTCGTTTCTGGACGGACACTAAATAAGAAAAAATGTTGATAAACCTGCAAATTTTAGGAACGGCCAAGGATCTGCGCACCCACACGATCGTTGTATATGGCCAAATGCCGATCCCGGACTATTTGAAATGGGTGTCGGATTCCTTTGATGCCTTTGAGATTCAGCGCAAACGAACCTGGCATCCGGCCTACCAACGCATGAAGGCGGATGTATCAGCGGGTGCCTTGTTGCCGACAATCACATTGACGGTACTGCCGGAACGAGTACCGAAGTTGTTGGACCTGATTCGTGATGATGACTTTGCGTTACTTGCCGGTGAACTCGGCGTTCCCGGCCGGGTCTACATACTGGACGGGCTCCAGCGAAGCTTTATCCTACAAGATTTGGAAAAGGAAGGGCATCGTTTTCACCCGGAACAGACCATTCATTTGGAAATCTGGCTTGAACCCAACATTCATCACTTCATCTATCGTGTGCTTGTACTGAATTCCGCCCACCAGCCAATGTCCCTCCGGCACCGATTCAAGCTCATTTTTCTTACCCTGAAAAACCGGCTGGAAACTGATATTCCCGGACTCGTTCTGTACCGGAAGGTTCCGGGTCTGCACCAGGTTAGAACATCCGGCATGTACGTGTTTGATCAAGTGATTACGAGCTTTCTATGTTACTTAATGAAAACGCCTGAAATTTCTAGAGATAATGTGGAAGCTCAAGCAACGGCAATGAATGAGATATTTGAATCAACGGCCAGGGAGATGGGCTGTTCCTTTGAAGAGTTTAAGACCTATCTGAAACACTATAAAAATCTTGATCAGGAGATTTGCCGGATTTATCCGGTCCTTCACGGACTTCCCGGCGGTAACGAGTGGATCGGAAATGAAAACGTGATGAAAGCGTTTTTTACGTCCGTTGCCAAACATACTAAAAAAGCCTCGCAACGGGCTTTGATCGATCAGGCCTTAATCAGCCTTCAAGCTCACGTCGAATCTGCCCGCGTTGGCGAAGATCCCCTGGGTCTGGTCGAGCTCAAAGAAGTTACGGATCGAATCAATCCCCGCAAAGTCAATGTTGGGTATGCAACACGCTCACTTTTACTCGCGGGATTCGAATGCTTCTTCACCCAAGGGGGCCAAAAACCCCTGGGGCAGTGTTGGGATACCGGATGGCGTAGCAGGCCTACCCGAACATATTGAGAAGTTATGATTCTTTCGTCAGCGCAAACCCGATATCCAGCGCCGTCTTGTTCATGTTGATGAACTCGGGAGGAACTTTGGTCTCCAGAAGTTCCTTGACGGAATCGAGTTTAACCAAACCGGTTAGCCCGATCAAAGCCCCGAGCATGCAGATGTTAAAAACGATGGGGTTTCCGATTTCTTTCAATACCGTCTCATACATATCCAACACCTGTTGGCGGGCTTCAACATTTTGGTCGATTATAACAAATTTTTTTTCGGCCACGAGAAGACCCCCCGGACGAATAATCCCCCAGAATTTATTGTAAGCCTCCTGAGATAGACAAACCAGGATATGGGGATTGAGAACCTTGGGAAAATTAATGGGCTTTTCGGATATAATTACGTCCGCCCGCGTTGCCCCACCACGGGCTTCAGGGCCGTAAGACTGGGATTGAACAGCGTTTAAGCCCCCGTATATTGCAGCGGCTTCGGCCAGCAGGATGGAGGCCGTAATGATCCCCTGACCGCCGTAGCCGCTTAAAACAATTCGCGTTGATTCCATTTCTCAATACCTCATTTCTGGATGGACACTAACTAATGTTTCTTTTGATATTGACCAATCAAGGCTTCATAATCGGAGGTGTATTCGAAACGCTGCTCTTTAATAAAAATGCCTCTTTCAATTAGATCGGGATTATCTTCTTTTTTCTTAGACCCCCTGGCAACTGTATCTTCCTTATAACCCTTCATCATATCTACAGCACTGCCGAGTCGGTTCTTTCTCCCATAGTAAGTCGGACACTGAGACAGCACCTCGACCACTGCAAAACCCTTATGCAGAATAGCCTCTTTAAATATTTTGACCATTTCCTTTACATGAAAGGTAGTTGTTCGAGCCACGAACGACGCGCCCGCTCCTTTTGCTAAATCAACCGTGTCAAACGCATGATCGATTGTTCCGGTAATGGCTGTCGTCGCCTTTTTTCCGAATGGCGTCAAAGGCGAAAACTGTCCGCCGGTCATGCCATAGATGCTGTTATTCATTATAATGGCGGTCATATTGATATTTCGTCGGGCGGCATGGATGAAGTGGTTACCCCCGATGGACAAGGCGTCCCCGTCTCCCATGGGCACAATGACGTTAAGCTCCGGACGGCCCAGCTTTACGCCCAGTGCAAATGCAAGGGCTCTTCCGTGTAATGTGTGCATGGTATGAAAATCGACGTACCCCGGCAAGCGAGACGAACAGCCGATTCCCGAAATAACAACAACGTTACTTTTTTCTAGCCCCAGTTGTTCAATGGCACGAATCATATTTTGCATAATAATCCCGTGCCCGCATCCAGCGCACCACATATGAGGAAAATACCGCGGTCGTAAATAATCCTTCACTGCCATTTTACACCCCTTTCCCCTTAACCACATTGAGTACATGCCTGATGTCATTGGGTGAAATAAAGACACCGTCAAAACGGTTGGCCAGAAACACCCTCCCGGGTTGAGCCACATTCTTTTTGACCTCCTGGTAAATCTGGCCCATATTCATTTCCACGACGATCACGTGTCGTCGCCTTTCACATTGACGTCGTACCAATTCTTTGGGAAACGGCCAAAGCGTCTGCAGTTCCAGGAGTCCGATCTTACCCCCGCGTGCTCTGCGCTCCTCCACCAGCTGCATGGCACTTCGGGCCGCGCTGCCATA
>JAFDFH010000056.1 GCA_019309945.1 Deltaproteobacteria bacterium | reverse complement strand
CACTCATCAAAACATTGTCAGCCTTTGAAATGTAACGAATACCGATACGCATGGTGGAAACTACCTCCCAAGCTCATGGAAAGGGATCGAAAAAATCTGATCTGGTTTCCCTGTATGCATGTTATGTCATTGCCGCAAACCTAAATTATGAAATTTTCGGATTAGCCAGCAGATCCTGAAAAATCTTCATCAACAGCCAACCCTATATTGTGTTTGCAATTATTACGACAATTGAATAATATCATCTCTATCCTGCGCTGAAATCTGACCTGAACCGAATGCACATTTGGTGATCATGTGGCACTTCTTGGATTCTCTGGATATCTAAAAATATTATAAGGAAAAAAGAAAGGAGATCCATTATGGCCAGATCAACCGTTGCCCTGATACGTTATACTCATGCTGACAATAGTCTCCAGAAAGCTGTTGAGCTTTGCGACGGTTTTGAAAATCTGAAAGCAAACGACAATGTGCTCATAAAGCCGAATCTGGTAGCCTGGAGTAATCGGTTTGTCATTTCGCCCTACGGCGTATTTACGACTACCCGGCTGGTTGAAGACATGGTTCTGCTATTGAAGGAGTTTGGTTGCGAGAAGATTACCATTGGTGAAGGGTCGGTTCCCATGGAGAAAGGTGTCGGCACAGTCGCCGCTTTCAAAGGGCTGGGGTATGAGGAACTCGTCTCCAGGTATGGTGTGAAATTGCTGGACTTTAATAAATCAAAAAGCACGCACATCAACCTGTACGAGGATTTTTCGATTCCCGTCGCCAGAGAAGCCTTGGAAGCCGATTTCTTTATCAATATGCCGGTTCTGAAAACACACGGGGCCGCCACGGTTTCACTGAGCATAAAAAATCTCAAAGGTGCCATGAAAATTGCCGGGAAGAAACGTTGCCACAGCCCTAACAGACACCTTGAGCATAATTTCCCTATAATGGCGGAAAAATTGAACCCGCAATTGACCGTCATCGACGGAATTTACATGCTGGAAAAAGGCCCCCTTCATATCGGAAACGCCTTTCGAAAAGATCTGATCATCGCCTCCCGGGATATTTTAGGCCCTGATATCGTCGGCGCGGCAGTCATGGGGATTGACGCAAAAGCGGTCAAACATCTCAGTTTTTTTGCCTCTCGCAACGAAAAGTCCATCGATATTCGGATTATGACATCCGGGGACTTTCATTAAATGAAGAGATTCAGCCAATAAAATGGGATGAAGAATGGAACGCTGAAAATACCTGGCCCAAGGTTCTGGACAGAATCGGTATGTCCGGAATTGCGATCCGAAAATTTGATGACACCTTGTGTTCGGGATGTTCGCTGACGCCTATCATGTGCAATCTGATGGCGGCTTCAGCATTCAAAGGAGAGCCTTTCGGCAATATCGAAGTGCTTATCGGAAAAAAAATGCATGCCAGTCCGGGGTTTGATCACACGCTCCTGGTGGGAAAGTGTATTGTGAAGGCAAATGAAGGAAATCCCAACATCCGCCACGGGATCGCGCTCAAAAAATGCCCCCCCAGCCTGGAGCTTTTGGTTCAGGCATTTCACGACGTGGGCGTAGAAGGCAAACCAGAAGCTTTTGAGGGGTATATGCGGAAACAGGGATCGAAATACGATGACAACCCAGAATTTGATCCCGCGTTTTATCGGGCATAATATCTTTTTATAGTGAATACTAAGGAGGGCGATACCATTGAGTGTGAACGTTAAAATGCCGAAGCTTGGCATGACCATGAAAGAAGGGAAATTGTCCAAATGGTTTAAAGGGGAGAATGATTCTGTCCAGGAAGGCGAAGAACTTTTTGAGGTGGAGACTGAGAAAATCACCAACAAAATTGATTCCCCGGCAACCGGGATTTTATTCCAGATAGTTATACCGGAAGGTACGGTTGTGCCGGTCGGGACCGTTCTGGGGATCATTGCAGAGCCGGGAGAGCAACCGGAGCGTATCGAGGGAATTCAGGTCGGGGAGGTGGAGGAGATAACACCCACACCTTCAGGCGCACCGGAACCGGCTGAAGAAGAAAAGACCCGGGAGACCCAATACATATCTGCCACGCCGGCTGCTAAGCGTCTGGCAAAAGAACTGGACATCGATCTATCCCAGGTCCAGGGCACAGGGCCTGAAGGAAGGATCAAAGAGGCGGATGTGACACGGTACCATGAACAAGGCCCACCCGGACCGAAAGCCACCCCGCTGGCAGTAGAGATCGCAAGACAGGAGGGGCTGGATTTGTCTGCGATTGCCGGAACCGGTGAAGGGGGCAAGATCACGAAGGAAGATGTGATACAGGCGCTGGCAATGACACGCCGGGCAGAAACGGCCAAGCCGTTCCATCTTATCCCTTTTACAGGCATGCGCAAGGCCATTGCCGATAACATGCATGCCAGCCTTCACAATACTGCCCAGTTAACTCTTTTCACAGAAACGGATGTTACCGAATCCATCCGGTTTCTTGACCTGGTAAGGCAAGAGCACAAAAAAGATGAAACGATCAGGGTCTCAATGAACGATATCATTATTCTTGCGACTTCACGGGCCCTGAAGCGTTTTCCGATAATGAATTCCACTCAGATAGGCGATGAAATACTGCTTCATGATTCGGTGCGAATGGGCATTGCCGTTGCCCTGCCCGAGGGTCTGATTGTACCGGTGTTAAACGAGGCGGATAAAAAAGGGCTGCTGCAAATTGCCCGTGAATCTCGGGAATTGGCTCGCAAAGCGCGGGAAGGGACGCTCAGCGTGGATGAGGTGACGGACGGAACCTTTACCATTACCAATTTGAGCGGATTTGGTGTGGATGGTTTCACGCCGATTCTGAAACCCCCTGAGACAGGTATTTTAGGTGTCGGCCGGGTAGTCGCTAAACCGGTTGTTTCTAAAGGGGAAATCGTGATTCGTTCCATGATGGTTCTGAGTTTGACCATCGATCATCGGGTGGTGGACGGTGCACTTGCTGCAGAGTTTTTACAGACAGTGGCCAGATATCTGGAGCAGCCGCCGCTGATCATGTCGTAGAAGTGGTTACAAAACCCCTTCTTCTGCCCGATGGTCCCGCCTAGCGGGATCTTCGACAAAACTCCAGTACTCCCAAAGGCACCTGTTAAGCTAAACATGCAAACAAAAAGGGACTCCATTTATATTGTATATCGTAATGTTTGTTTATGAGGTGATATGATGCACGATGTGGTTGTTGTTGGCGGTGGATCCGGAGGATATGCCGCATCTATACGCGCCGCCCAATTGGGGGCGAAGGTGGTCCTGGTCGAAGCCGCCGCAACAGGTGGTACGTGTGTAAACAGAGGTTGTATTCCCACTAAAATCTGGTTGCGGGCCGCCAGTCTGCTTCATTGGCTTCGGACCGGGAAAGATTTCGGTATCCATGCCTCCATTGAGAAAGTAGACTTAGACACGATTGTAGAGAGAAAAAACGGCGTCTCCAGTGAGATACGGATGGGGATGGAGGGGCTCCTTCAAAATAACGGTGTTGAAATCATCCGGGGTCGAGCTATTTTAAAAAGTCCGCGAGAAGTTGATGTGGAGGGTAACTTACTGGAGTCACAAACCGTGATCATCGCGACCGGAAGTTCCCTGAAAATCTCTGAAATTCCCGGCCTGAAAGAAGCTGCTATAACAACTGATCAGGTTTTAGATATGACTGAAGTCCCGTCATCGGTGTTGATATTCGGATCCGGTTTTATTGAAGTGGAAATGGCCTTTTTGTTAAATATATTCGGCTGCAAGGTAATATTGGCATTGGAATCCCGTCGCCTGTTGCCCAGAGAAGACGGTGACACAAGCCAGCGTATCGCCCAGGCAATGAGAGAACAGGGGGTTCAGATACTTACGCGGTGCGCACTTCAATCGGTCAAGAAAACGAAGGCCGGATTTGAATGTCTCCTGACAGGCAGTAAAGAGCAGTGCGTTGAAGTGACGAAGGTGCTGGTCTCTGCCAGAAATCCCAATGTAACGGATATTGGCTTGAGACAGGTGGGCATTGAAATCAATGAAGACGGCGGCATCCGGGTAAACGAAAGACTGGAGACCACCGTAAAGGGGATCTTTGCCATTGGCGATGCAACCGGCGGATGGATGCTTAGCCAAGCCGCATCATCCATGGCGGTGGTCGCCGCCGAAAATGCCATGGGAAAGGCGAACGTGTTTCCATTTAATCTGGTTCCCCGCGGCATATGGTCGTTTCCGGAAATCGGTGCGGTCGGACTTTCGGAGGAAGAGGCCGAAAAACAGGGGTTTGAAATAGAGATCGGGGATTTTCCCTATTCCATAAACGGCCTGGCAATGGTGCGAAACGAAGTAACCGGTGCAGTAAAGATCGTATCTGAGACTCGATACGGTGAAATCTTGGGCGTGCATATCGTAGGGGCTAACGCCACGGAACTGGTGGGTGAAGCGGTTCTGGCCATGCAATTGGAAGCAACGGCAAAAGAACTGGCGCGAAGCATTCGGGTACATCCCACATTTTCCGAATCCATGGTCGATGCGGCAAGGGATGCTGAGGGGTGGGCGCTTTATTTACCTAAGAGATGATGAATTCGTAAAAAGCTCGCTTTTTTAACTTTTTACGAAACCCTTATAAATATAGTTATTGACGGTACAATGATACAAACCTCACCTAAAATACTCAAGGTTTCGGACTGGGGGGTTCTGGAATATGGAAAAGCCTTACGAATGCAGGAAGCCATCGTGGGCAAACGTATTGCAGGGGAAGCTCCGGACCATCTGGTGACGGTCGTTCATCCTCCGGTGGTAACCCTTGGGCGAAGCGGCGGTCTGGACGACCTGCGCACGTCCGTCCAGTCAATACAAGAGAAAGGAATAAGCCTGTATCATGTGGATCGTGGCGGAATGGCAACTTTTCATGGTCCGGGCCAGCTTGTGGCCTATCCGATTCTCAGACTAGATCGGAAAGATTTGCATTTATATGTAAAAACCCTCATCGATGCCGTCACAGCGGTACTCCGGCTTTTTGGCCTCGATCCGGAGACCAAGGAGGAGAAACCCGGCGTGTGGGTAAATTCCGTCAAGATAGCGAGTTTCGGGATTGCCGTCAGAAAATGGATATCTTATCACGGTTTGGCGTTGAATGTGAATACGGATCCGAAGTGGTTTGAATGGATCGTTCCCTGTGGGGAGCCATTTGAGAGGGTAACCTCCATGGCGAGAGAGTTGGGACACCCCCTGAATTTGGCCGAAGTTCGGGACGTTTTTATAAAGACATTCTGTAGATTATTTAGCTACACACCGGAATTTCAGATGAATCGAAACCCTGTTGAACGACCCGACTGGTTGATCAGGCCGTCCCCTTGCGTTGAAGCCGTCGATCATATGGAGGAACAGCTTCGTCAGCTCCGACTGGCGACCGTGTGTCAACGTGCCCGATGTCCCAATCTGGGGGAATGCTTTGAGCGGGGAACAGCCACATTTATGATATTGGGCGGCAAATGCACCCGAAGATGCGGTTTTTGTGCAGTTGATAAGGGCATCCCTGAGGTAATCGACCCTGAAGAACCAGAGCGGGTGGCGATTGCAGCCGACCGGTTAAACCTGAAACATGTGGTGGTCACTTCCGTGACCCGGGATGATCTGCCTGACGGTGGGGCTTCACAGTTTTCGCAAACCATCAAAGAAATTCGAAAAGGAACTAATGCAAAGCGGGTTGAAGTGCTAATCCCGGATTTTGGCGGATCGTTGCGCGCCCTGGAAAAAGTGTGTGAAGCGAGGCCGGATGTGCTGAATCACAACCTGGAAACGGTAAAACGTTTATATCCGAAGATTCGGCCCGGGGCGCAATATCGCCGTTCGCTGGGGATACTGGAATTTGCCTCAGGGAAGGGACTTAAAGTTAAATCCGGCATCATGCTGGGTCTGGGTGAGACGGAAGAGGAGGTAAACGAAACCATAATGGATCTGCGGCGAACCGGGTGCGCTTATTTGACGATCGGGCAATATCTGGCGCCGTCCGGGGATCACTTGCCCGTGGAGCGATACCTATCTCCCGCCGAGTTTTCCCGATGGGCCGAAACAGCAAAAACCATCGGGTTCAAGGGAGTGGCCGCAGCACCATTGGTTCGAAGCTCTTATCGGGCAGATGAAATGGTAAGGGAGGCGTGATACATGGGAAAAAGGCGATTTGTCGTAGAAATCGGGACAGGCGTAGACCTGCACGGAGAGGACAATACAGAAGCCGCTTGCAGAGCGGTAAAGGACGCCATTTCCAAAAGCTGTTTGTGTGGCCTGGTCGAGATCCTGGAGATTCGTGACCTGGAAACCGTGGAAGTGGACGTTCTTGTGGCCACACCCAAACCATCCGAAGTGGATTTAGAACAGGTGAAGGCAGTGGTTCCCATCGGCAAGAAAAATATACGGGCTGTAGTGGGCGGGTTGACCGCCAGGGGGCTCTGTGTACCCTCTTTGGGACCTGACTGCGATCAGATTGTAGTGGCGAATGCGGCCGTAACCGTGTTCGTATGAATCCGAAATATTTAACTTGATAGTATAGGAATTTCCTTTTTTTTGACACAGATGGACACAGATTAGCAAGATTCATAAATTAACAAACGATATTATTATCTGTGTATATCTGCGAAAATCTGCGTCCCATTCAACTGAGCAGTCGGGGAGTTTCTCTTTCTTAACGAGCCCTTATAAATGAGTTTGCACGATGGAGTCGCTGATTATTCATGGAGCGATAGAATCGAAAAAACTCCCCGACCCCCCATTTAACTTGTTAACAGAAAGGAGGGAACCCATAAAAGGAGAAGGCTGTATTTGATCGTTTGGCGTAAATTAACAATTAGTGAGGAGGGAAATCATGGACATCACAAATGAACAGATGGTGAACATGTATACAAACATGATTAAAATCCGCATGTTTGAAAACCGGGTGGCTGAGATTTTTGCAGAAGGCAAGATTCCAGGCTTCGTCCACCTCTATGTCGGGCAGGAAGCTGTAGGCACCGGCGTTTGTGCAAATCTCAGGGATACGGATTACATTACAAGTACCCATCGCGGCCATGGCCATCTAATTTCCAAAGGCGGAGACATCAAGCTCATGATGGCCGAACTGCTTGGAAAGAAAACAGGATATTGCAAAGGTAAGGGCGGTTCCATGCATATTGCCGATGTTAATCTGGGGATACTCGGGGCCAACGGCATTGTCGGCGGCGGCCCCCCCCTGGCGTCGGGCGCAGCCCTTGCCATTCAATATCAGGGAAAAGACGATGTGGCGGTATGCTTTTTCGGTGACGGCGCATCCAATCAGGGCACGACCCATGAAGCCATGAACTTGGCGACCTGCTGGAAACTGCCGGTTGTTTTTGTGAATGAGAATAATCTTTACGGCATATCCAGTTGTACCATTAATTCTATGTGTGTTTCGGATATTGCAGATAGAGCCGCGGCGTACGACATGCCGGGTGTCGTTGTGGACGGCAACGATGTAATGGCGGTCTATGAGGTTGCCTTTGAGGCTATCAAACTGGCCAGGGAAGGGCAGGGACCTTCTTTGATCGAATGCAAAACCTACCGGCACAGAGGCCATTTTGAAGGGGATCCCTGTACGTACCGGAATGAAGATGAGGTTTCGGAATGGAAGGAAAAGGACCCGATTCCAAGGTTTGAAAATAGACTTCTAGACATGAGCGTGCTGACCCAGGAAACCATTGAAGCGATCAAAACGGACATTGCAGCGAAACTTGCAGAGGCTGAACGTTTTGCCGAAGAAAGTCCATGGCCGGATCCCAGTGAAGTGACCGAGGATGTATACACCCTCTAAAAAGGCCGAAATCCAATAAACGCTATCGGGACAAGGATCCCCAAAAAAGGAGGATAGTACCATGGCGACCATAACATTTGCACAGGCTTTAAATGATGCACATAAAATCGAGATGGAAAGAGACCCCAGTGTCTATGTTGCCGGTGAAGATGTGGGTACATACGGCGGTATCTTTGGTGTTACCGCGGGATTGCTCGATCAGTTTGGTCCAAAGCGGGTTCGCGACACGCCGATCACCGAAAGTGCCATTATCGGATCTGCAGTGGGGGCGGCAACGGTGGGGCTTCGACCGGTGATAGAATTGATGTTTGTTGACTTTATCGGCGTGGCTCTGGATCAGCTCTATAACCAGGCGGCCAAAATGAAGTATATGTTCGGTGGGAAGGCCAAAATTCCATTGGTGATGAGAACGAGCTGCGGCGCAGGAATCGGAGCCGCGGCACAGCATTCCCAGTGTCTGGAGGCATGGTTCATGCACGTACCAGGTCTTAAAGTAGTCATGCCCAGCACCCCATACGATGCCAAAGGGCTTTTAATTTCATCGATCCAAGACGACAATCCGGTGGTCTTTTTGGAGCACAAAATGCTCTATGCGAGTGAAGGCGAAGTACCGGACGGCGACTACGACATTCCCCTCGGTTCTGCGGACATTAAGCGGGAAGGAAACGATGTGACCGTGGTGGCTACGGCCCAGATGGTTCATACAGCACTCGGTGCAGCCGAAAAGCTTGCCGCTGACGGTATCAGTGTCGAGGTCGTAGATCCCCGCACCCTTTCGCCGCTGGATGAAGAGACCATACTCAATTCTGTTCGAAAGACACACCGGCTCGTGATCGTACACGAAGAAGTCAAGTTTGCCGGGTCCGGAGCGGAAATTGCGGCAGTGGCGGCCGAGAAGGCATTTGACCAGCTCGATGCACCGATCCTGCGTGTGGCTGCGCCGTTCTCACCGGTTCCCTTCTCCCCACCCTTGGAAAAGGAGTTCATCCCCAGCGAAGAAAAGATCATTCAGGCGGTGAAAACGGTGATGCAGGGTTAAGAATTATCAGAAGGGGGATTGGGTTGTCTTTTGTAGGAATAATTGCAAATCCGGCATCAGGAAAAGATATCCGAAGACTGGTAGCTTACGGAAGCGTCTTCGACAATCAGGAGAAAGTTCGTATTTTAAGACGCGTCCTTCTGGGACTGGAATCCATGGGAGTGGAACGCATCTGTTATATGCCGGACTACTATGGGATTGTGGAACGGGCCCTCTTTCGGATGAAAATTGACGCTTCCGTTTTCCCCCTGAAGTTTGTTACAAGGGCCAATCAAAATGATTCGATCCAGGCCGCACGGATGATGGAGGAACAGGGTACGACCTGTGTTATTACACTCGGAGGAGACGGAACCAACCGGGTTACGGCAAAGGGGAATTCAACAGTACCCATCCTCCCCATCTCAACAGGGACAAACAATGTTTTTCCATACATGGTGGAGGGAACCATTGCAGGACTGGCCGCAGGACTGGTAGCCAGGAGGTTGGTTCCGCTGGAAGAGAGCACCTATCCATCTACCAAGCTGGAGGTGATGCTGGACGGAAAGTGCGTGGATTTAGCCATAGTAGATGCAGCGGTTTGTGATGATCTATTTGTGGCTTCCAGGGCGGTGTGGAAAATGGATAAGATACGCCAGATATTTTTAAATCGGGCTGAACCCGGCAATATTGGGTTTTCTTCGATCGGGGGGTTGATTCGTTCAATCTTACCTGATGAGCCGCATTCGGTATGCCTTGAACTGGGTGGTAACGGGCGGCCCGTTACCGCTCCGGTAGCTCCGGGGATAATTGAAAAGGTGTATATAAAGAATGAAAAAATTATGAACATAGGAGACGAAGTGGAAATTCCGTTTTCTCCGTCGGTTTTGGCGCTGGACGGCGAGCGTGAAATAGAAATCAGGAGAGGGCATTTTGCTGCCATACGACTCGCAAAGGATGGACCGATTGTAGTGGATGTGAAAAGGACAATGGAAAGCG
>JAFDFH010000348.1 GCA_019309945.1 Deltaproteobacteria bacterium | reverse complement strand
GAAGTGGGTCTGGAAATTGAACCCTTTGGCGGGAATACATTTGTCGTAACGTCGGTTCCGTCCCTTCTAGCCGACAGGGAAATCAAACCGCTTATAATTGAAATAATTGAAAAATTGGTAGAGATCGGTTTTGCCCCGGGACTGGAAAACATCATTGACGAGTGCCTGATCCTCATGGCCTGTCACGGTGCCATGCGGGCCAATCAACCCCTTACAGACAAACAGATCCGGCTCCTCCTTGAGCAGCTTGACAGATGTGACAATCCCTCTCACTGTCCCCATGGACGACCCACCTGGATTAAATGGACAACCCCGATTATCGAAAAATCTTTTAAACGGACCGTGTAGGATTGTCAGCGTTCACGGAACGTTGAAATTAGAAATTGGAAATTTGACGATTTCGTAAAAAGTCCAACTCCAACTTCTGCGTTGTGCTGCATTTCGCAATCATTCAACGTACGATAAGTACGCCTCATGATTACAAAATTTGCACGCCTTAAATTTGAACTTTTTACAAAACCGTCTAAATCGTACTTTTTACGAGTTCATCAAGTTTCAAGCGTGAACGGTTACCAAATCTTTTCCATATTTTTCACAAAAAACGATGCCGATAAAAGCCCCAATCCCAAGGGCCACAAAAACATCACTGGCCCAGTGTGCCAGACTATATAGCCTTCCAAAACAAACGAATAAGGGAATTAGTAGAAAAATGCACCGGATCAGGCGATGCTTGCTAAAATAGAACAGGGGCACACACAAAGACATGGCGGTGATAACATCCCCGGAAGCCATACTCAGAAAATCGGCGTTAAAAAGCTTCTCTCCGGCAAATACCTTGTCCCAGTTAAAAAAAGAAAGATGGGAAACCCCGGCACAAGGCCGGGCCCGTGCAAAAATAACTTTTAGCGCCTGAACAAGAATTCCCGAAAAAAAAGCGGAAGCCGCGGAAAGCGCGAAGACCTTTTGGTAATATTCTTTTTTGAAAAGCATTGCGATCACAAACGCCGTTACGGGAAATGAAAAGATAAACATATCCCCCTTGCCGAGGATATTTCCAATTCCGGCAATCCCTTCAGCGAATTTAGATCTGTGGGTTTTGATAAATGACATTAGCGGGCCATCCAGCAGGAAGATTGTAAATAGCGTAACCATCAGAAACAAAAGGATATAAAGAAAATTTTTTCTGATTTTTTGGGCAGCCGGTAAAAAGAAACCGTGAAAGTACTTTTCGCGAACAAGGTAAATCAGGAAAAACAGGAAAATTAGATATAAATAAGCAGAAGGCTTAAGAACGGATTCCATTCAATGTCTCCGTGTATTTACAGGTGTTCAAAGGTAAAGGGTGTTTGTAAACGTTCATGGAACGTTGAAATTAGAAAATAGGTAACCGTTCACGGAACGTTGAAATTAGAAAAGAGAAATTGGAAATTTGGCCTTCATGCTTTTGTACGGTTGATGAACGCATTCAATTGGGGGCCCAGTTTTTCAACAATTGCTTTGTATTCTGTTGCCAGTTTATAGACATCCAACTCGTAAACTCGTTTCATCTCTCCCCAATTTCTACTTTCCAATTTCAAGTTTCAAGCCGTGAACGGTTACGGGTACTTTTTGTAAACCATTTGGAGGTATATAACAGAAAAGGCGTAAGAGGTGAAGATGGTAATTGAAATGAATCAGCGTTTTTTATGGCATTAAAACAAGGAACCTCTCAATATGTTCCGGTAGGCCCGCTGCGCCATCCGCTGGTAGGTTTAACCGTTTAACCAAAAGTTTTTGAGAAGTTACTAAAAAAACTTGTAATTCATCCCGAATGCCAGAAAAATATTGTTTTTATCGAATGTTACGCCGCGGGTGTTTTTATTTTCAGCATAGGCCGCCTGCCCGACACCGAAATTTAAATCCAGGCCGGGACGTGCCTGAAAGACGATGCCGCCGGCAAACGTGTGGGCGTCCAGTTCCGGGTTTTCCGGCAAAATGTCATCGGCCTGTATGCCGACATTGGAATACGCGTATCCAAGACTTGCCCTCAGCCTCGGGATAATCGTATATTCGAATGCGAGCCCCAGATCATAGCCGTTACTGACCCTTTGCTCAGCTCCGTTCCAATCCGCATTCTTTTGCAAGTAGTAGGTCAGGGTTGTCTCCGCCCTGAGTTTCGGAATGAACCGGTAGGAAATGCCCAAGCCGAAGGTGGCCGGAAGGTCTCTTCTTGTCTTTGAGCCTTGTATAAACCCAAGGGCCGCAGCCGCACCTGAATCATCCTGATGCACGTCGGTTTCAAAATCAAGGGGTGTTCGGGTCTCATACCGGATTCCGATGTTGAGGGCTTCGATTGGAGTAATATTTATCCCTGCAATGCCGGCCCATCCGTTTGCGTTTTGCTGAAATGCGGTTACAAAGGTCCTGGCCGGCGCAATACCGGAAACTGTAACCGCGCCTTGCACATCTTTTTGCGCTTCGATATATCTCGCACCGATGGATACAGAGACGATAGCATTGATCGCGTAAGCCCCTCCAAAGGTAAACCCATAATAAACGCCTTCGGCTTCAAGGGTTTGGTCGTTGATGGTGTTAAACACCGGCAATGCCAATAAGCCTTGAGCGACGGCCATGGTGGTCGCATTGCCATCATCAAATTTAACCTTGCCACCCCCTCCCGGTATTGTAAAAGCGAAATATCCCGCCCATCGGTCCTTTTTGTAAAGACCAAAGAATCCGGGAATATAGGAAGGAACCTCCGAAGTGTAGGTGGTGCCGCCGATCGTATTGGAAAAATCTTTGGAAACAGCCTGGACCGAAACATTACCGTAAAATCCATTCTCCATCTTGATGCTGCCGGCAGGGTTATAAACCACAACATCGGCGGCATCGGTTGACGCGTTTCGATTCAGGGTTCGCATGTACTCCGCACTCCAGTTTTGCTTGTTGTCGATACCGCCTGCCAAAAGGGGCATCGGTAAAGAAAGCATCAAGCTGAAAACATATAACCAGGGTAACCCCTTTTTCACGGCAACTCCTAATTCGGGCAAGCCGGAACCAAAAATATTTGCCACCAAGGCACAAAGACACGAAAAATTTTAATTTGTTATTCTTTCTTTGTGTCTTGGTGACTTTGTGGCGAGAACAAAAAAGCACCAAATTTACAACTCAGGAACTAATTCACATCCTGGGAAATAATAAAGCTTTTTGCGCTTTTAAGAGAATCGGAGCCAATGGCAACCACGGCGTATACCAGCTCATTGTGCCCGTCATTATCAATATCAGCCAATAAATAGTCACTGATGTACTTGGAATAGGTCCGCGTCTTCCATTTGGGCGCAAGCCCCATATTATCCCAGGTAAGGCATTCGATATGCCCGCTTTTCAAAACTCTCATACGCGATAAAAAACCAGTGGTGTCTTTATTTTTAACCACCACGATTTCGGTCTTGCCATCGTTATCCAGATCATCTACAAGGATGCGCGGGGGCAGATAGTAACGATCCATCTCCCTCACACCGCTGATGCTTGATCCATCTTTCATGGGAAACTCAAGATAAGTGGCGCCGCGGCCGAAACGTTCGTTGCTTTTCCACGCGCTTTTACCATCCGTGTTCAGTATCTGAATGTAATCATCCGTTGTAAACGCGATGATCATTTCCAGGCCTTTGTTTTGCACATCCCCGTAAGCAAATCCGTAAATATTCATGGGTTTCGGTAAATTCTGCCGATCCGCGGGCACATAGCGGCCGTTTTCCCATTGCAGGGCATAGACACCCCCGGTAAAGATATCGTCCATCCCCCGCTTTTGACCTAAAAGCAGATCACCCCGGTCCGGCACGTTTAAGACCCGGTAATACCAGTTTTCATTTTCAACAATCCTTGAAAATG
>JAFDFH010000347.1 GCA_019309945.1 Deltaproteobacteria bacterium | reverse complement strand
ACGGCAATCGTGCTTTTCTGACCCCTTCAGCCATGCCAGAGGCATGCAAGCTTCAGTCTAAACAGCTTCAGCCTGACTACGTGAGTAGTTACGTTAATCATTATATAAAAAGAAGATAAAATTCCGATTTTGTGTTAGCGAGCATCCAGTGTCGGCCCGATTTTTCATTAGGGACTGTCGTAAAAACTTGACATAAATTTTAAGATCTGAGTCTATGTAGACGGATAGTGTCTATCTTGTGTCCATCCAGAAACGGTCTTTTTGCCTGATCTCTGCGTTATGCTTAAAATTTTATCCTCGGAATATCAACTATATGCCTGCGGTAAAATGTTTTCGCAGGCCTTGATCTCGAACAAAAATCCTCGTTTCTTGACGGACACTATCTTGAAATGGGGAACAGAAAAAATATTCACAATACACTGAGTAAATCGGTAATGGACGATCTTCCGGAAATATTAACCCTAAATTTTGAAGAAAAATGGGACGCATTTTGCGTTGCGGCTAAAAATATACATACCCAACTGTCGGATGATCCTGAAATTCTGGCCGCATTGAGGCACGTTTTTGCCTTCAGTGATTTTGTTGCCCGAAGCTGTATCCAAAAACCAGAAATGCTGGCGGATCTGATATTAACCGGCGATCTTCAGCCCATCATCCAACCTTAAACGTCGATTCCGGCGTTTTTCATCTCCAGCATATTCTTCGACGTATCCGCATGCGTGAAATGGTTCGAATTGCCTGGCGCGACCTGGCCGGATGGGCGGATCTTTCCGAAACCATGGCTGATCTTTCCGATTTTGCCGATGCCTGTATAGGGGAAACCCTTGCGTTGCTCGATAAACAGGCGTGCTTAAATTTCGGTATCCCCACCGGAATGAACGGCACTCAACAAAAGCTCATCGTTATCGGAATGGGCAAGCTCGGGGCCCGTGAACTGAACTTTTCATCAGACATCGATCTCATTTTGGCCTACCCCGACGGGGGGCAAACACAAGACCGTAACATATCCATCAGCAATGAAGAATTTTTTATTCGACTTTCCAGACAACTGCTTAAAGTTATCGGTCAAACCACCGCTGATGGTATTTTGTTCCGGGTCGACCTGCGCCTTCGACCTTACGGAGAAAGCGGGCCCCTCGTGATGAGTTTTGACAATATGGAAGACTATTATCAAAACCAGGGACGGGAATGGGAACGGTACGCATGGATCAAGGCCAGAGTCGTAGCGGGTGACCAAAGACAGGGAGTACACCTCTTGGAAAGACTTAAACCCTTTGTTTATCGTCGCTACCTGGACTTCGGCACCTTTGATTCGCTACGGGCTATGAAACAGAGCATTACCCTTGAATTAAAAAGCAAGGGCATGCAGGACCATATCAAGCTCGGCCCGGGAGGCATACGTGAGATCGAATTCTT
The DNA here is from genome assembly GCA_019309945.1 of Deltaproteobacteria bacterium. Classification (GTDB taxonomy): domain Bacteria; phylum Desulfobacterota; class Desulfobacteria; order Desulfobacterales; family JAFDFH01; genus JAFDFH01. The sequence goes on along the minus strand of JAFDFH010000347.1, from coordinate 2,687 downwards.
GGGTCAAGTCTTCCAGCTCATACGCGGCGGAGTGTCACCCGTCCTTCAGGAACGAAATATCCAGATCGTATTAAGAATTCTTGCTCAGGAAAACTACATCCCATCCCACGTATGTGAAGCGTTGATCGATGCGTATATATTTCTGCGAAACACCGAACATCGACTGCAGGAATTTGCTGACCAGCAGACCCACACCCTCCCGCAAGATGCTGTTGGAAGAACCCGACTGGCCGTTTGCATGGGCTTTTCAAACTGGCAATCTTTTGCATTTCAGCTCGAAAAGCATATGGAAACCGTTCACAATCATTTTAACGCCCTGCTGAAAACTGAAGATTCAGGCAAACAGGACGGCAATTTCGAAATTGAGCTGGCCGCTGTCTGGCAGCTCCTTGCAGATACGCATCAAAACAAAAAAGTGCTTTCGGCGGCAGGATATAACACACCGGACCAGGTATTGCATCTGCTGGATCACCTGCAAAACGATATCGAGACGCGAACACTTGGCCAGGAGGGTCGCAAACGACTGGACCGACTGATTCCACTTGTGCTAAAGGCGTCCGGGAAATCTGAAAATCCAGACATGGTGATTCATCGATTGGTGAATCTTATCAAAACCATTGAGCGGCGCACCTGTTATCTGTCCCTTCTCTTAGAAAATCCAACCGTCCTGACGCATCTCATTAAACTCGCAAATGCGAGCCCATGGATTATTTCATTTTTAGCGCGCTACCCGGTATTACTGGATGAACTCCTGGACCCCCGGAACCTGTATGCTCTACTCTCACGAACAGAACTTGAAAATAATCTCCGCCGTCGATTGGCGCGGCTACCGCACCAGGACCTTGAACAACAAATGGAAGAATTACGGATCTTCAAACAGATCAATATCTTGCGCGTTGCGGCGGCCGATATCACCGGTAACGTTCCTTTGATGAAGGTCAGCGACCATCTCACGAATCTTGCGGAGACCATCCTGTGTGAGGTTCTTGAACTATCCTGGAACCACCTGGTTGAAAAACACGGAAGGCCGACCTGCCAACTTTCCGGGAATATGGTCGAAAGAGGGTTTACGGTCATCGCCTATGGTAAACTGGGTGGAATAGAATTGGGGTACAGTTCTGACATCGATCTGGTTTTTCTTCATTCAGGCACAGACGGTTATACCCAGGGTGATTCGAACCCTATCGACAACGCCCACTTTTTCGCCCGCCTGGGGCAGCGCGTTATTCATATCTTAACCGCCCATATGCCTGCAGGAATCCTGTATGAAACCGACATGCGATTGCGACCTAGCGGCAGCTCAGGGTTGCTGGTCAGCCATGTGGAATCCTTTAAGGATTACCAGATTAACCACGCCTGGACATGGGAACATCAGTCCCTTGTCAGGGCCAGATCGATCTGTGGAGATCCCCTTGTGGCCCGCCGCTTTGAACAAATACGCCAAGCGGTCCTTGCAAGGCCCCGAGTCAAAACCAAACTTCGCGAAGAAATCGCCGGCATGCGCGGACGTATGCGAACTGAGCGCTTGTATCCTGAAGCCGAGGTTTTTGACCTGAATCAAGGTCGGGGGGGTATTATCGATATCGAATTTTTGGTTCAGTACCTGGTGCTGTTAAATTCTAATGAATGTACCGAACTTCTGCAATGGACCGACAATGTTCGCCTGCTCGAAACCTTGGCTAAAACCGGTATCATTGACGGTGATACAGCCCTTTTTCTTAAAGAAGCCTATCTAACCTATCGGTCGTCAGCCCACCGACTCAGTCTCCAGGAAAAACCCGCCCGAGTGGAGCGTCACCATTTTCATAATCTACGCGAAAACGTAAAAAAGATCTGGAGTGATCTGATCGAAAATGAATATTGATGAATTCATCCGGTGCTAAATGTTTCAAATTTTGTGGGCCGGTTTTATATATTACAAAATTGTATTTTCCTCCTTTTTTGGTACTCCCTTGTAAAAGTAACTTCCCAAAAACTTATGCTTAAACCCACCAGTGGAGTCATCCGGTAATTTTTTTCAATACGGGCAACTGTTTGAAGCCGTTTAGGGCGGCTTACAGTGACCCGAACAGCATAAATTGTTGATTGTAGCCTGTTTGTGCTAAGCGACACACTCATTTTAAATCCCGTGCGCGGGTCACTGTTAGGCACCCTTAACGGCAAGTTTTGGCCGTATTGAAAAAAATTAGCGGATGGCGCAGCGGGCCTGCCGGAACATATTGAGAAGTTACCTGTAAAATTTTTAACTTATTGATATTTCAAAATGAGCCAGTTTCAAAACGTTTCAGTTTGTTCAAGATCAAGGAAGACGAAAATTTTAACCGCAGGAATACATTTAGTATTTCGAGGATTAAAATCTGAGCCTGACGCAGAGATTGGGCAAAATGGGACGTTTTGAAATTGGCTCAAAATATATTTATTTTCTCCCCCGTTGGTACAGCTATTGCTTTCATTTCAAAGTCAAACCTGATAATCTCATAAAATTAAAAAACATGGACAAGAATCTTACAGAGAAACTTCTCAAAAGAAAGAATCGCCTGGTTTCAGATTTTATGGAAAATAAAGCGTCCGCTTTTATGGACCGGCATGTCCGTATCTTGGATGATTATTTTCATGATAATTTTGAAACAAGTACGATCGGTCCCCGTTTGGGCATGGCAAAGAACCCCTACGCCGTTATTGCATTA
>JAFDFH010000346.1 GCA_019309945.1 Deltaproteobacteria bacterium | reverse complement strand
GGGCCTTGGCGACACTCAGTGCCCTTTCAAGCTCTTCAGCCAATTTCTCCCTCGTCTCTTTGTCATAGCTACGAACCATGCCGCTGATTTCAAAAGTGGGCGGCACCAGATTTTTAGCATCACCTGACCGGATGCCGTGTATCGAATTGACAACCTGTCCTAAAGAAAAATCAGATCAAGCTCTGTATGGGGATAGGCATCGGGGCCGCCTTTGCTGATGATTACCGCATCGTAATGACCAACCGCCGCGGTCGGGTACCCGTCTTCGATTTCAAACCAGTCCGGGTCGACGTATTTTTCATCACAGAAGAACGGATCTGCACTGATGGGGAAGCTCTTTAAACAATTGGCGAATTTGAGATGAGTTGCATATATAGGTACGGACTCCTAATGTTTTTGAAAAAATTTAGAATCACGACCGGCCTATCTGTCAGCTAACAAAATAGGACCCACGCGGGTACAAGTCAGCTTTCTATCGATACTCCCAAACCCTTTTCCAGAGCTTTGTGAACAGTATAGAGCGCGATGGCGGTATCCTGCACGCCTATGCCGACTAAATCGCATACCGTGATATCGTTTTCGCTTTTACGCCCCACCTTGAGACCCGCTGTCAGCTCTCCCAATTCGAGGATGTCATCTTCCTCGGAAATAACGCCTTCTGTCAATCCATGATGAAATTCTCCAAGGCGAAAACATTGAGATTTCTGATCACAGACGAGGCGGTTTGCGCGGGCCAAAACACCGGTATACAATTCTTGTTTTCCTTCAACATCAGCCCCCATTGACGTAATGTGTAAGCCTGAATGGAGCCACTCGGCTTTCAGATAAGGCTTTCGTGAAGGTGTTGTTGTAACCACCACGTCGCTGTTTCTAACGACCGTTTCCACGTCATCCGTTGCTACAACTTCCACATCCAGAACAGACTGCATTTCTTCTTGGTAGGCTGCGATCTCGTCAGGTTCAATACTGTAAACCATGAGTCGCTTAAAGTTCCGAACCTGGGCGAGAGCTATTATCTGGAAACGAGCCTGGGCTCCTGCGCCGATTACGCCTGCTGTTCGGATATGCTTGGGAGCAAGATGGCGGGCCGCTACACCGCCCGCCGCGCCGGTTCGCACATTTGTCAGGTACCCATTGTCTAACAGAACAGCTTCGGGGACGCCCGTCTTGGCACTCAGCACGACGAGGAGGCTGCTAACACTTGGCAACCCCATGCGGTAATTGTCAAAAAAACCCGATGCAATCTTGATTCCGAAACTTTCAAGACCGTGTATGTGGGCGGTCTTGACGTCGGTTTCCCCACGAACCTCCGGGATCTCAAGCATCAAGATAGGCGGAACAGTAGCATTGCCCAAAGCGATACTGCTAAAAGCATTCTCAATTTTATCAATCACGTCGAGATTCAGGTTGACACATTCCCGAATCTCACGTTCCGTTAAGATAGTAACTTTCATGGCGCACCCCTTCTCATGTTTGGCAAGTCTGCCTTGGAATCATACTCAATACCTTTACCATTTACTTTACGATTCCAAGCGACTTTGATAGCTAAACATGTAACTAATCGCAGTCGGCCTCCCTTCGAATACTGGCTCTATAGTTGTATATGCTAGCCCTGGAGACGTTGAGTATGTCAGCGAGACGTTGCGCTGCACCTCGGAGTTGAAATAAGCCGTGCTCTTCGATTACTGCCACAAGGCGCAATTTGTCTTCCTGACTCATCATTTCGATGCGAGGGATCTCATTCTGGCGCAGAAAAGACGATACGGATAGTTCGATCAATTCGTCCAGATTCTTAGCAAGTGTGTCACGGACGACGAGACTCGGGACTTCTCTAGCCGGTGCGGTTAAATGCTCTAAGAGCGTGCGAGCCTGAAGAAGCCCTGCGTAGTCAACGTTTATACACACTGCTCCAACAGATGAGCCGTCAGAATCGCGAAGCCATATTGTAGATGACTGAAGCTCGCGGGAATCAATTTTAATTCGATAATTCAGCTGGTCAGGTGTGTCACGGTCCAGCTTAGTGGAAATAAAATCAAGATCAGGCACTGGTGCGCCAGGCTCACGACCTGACACATTGCCTGCAACCACCACGGCGGAGTGTTCTAAATCGCTGAAGTCGTGCACCACAACTTCGCAATGCGGACCAACGACTGCCACAATGCCCTCGGCTAGGTGTTTCAAGATATCCAGCAATCCTAAGCGCTCTAAATGGGTCATTTTTTTTCATCCTTGGGTGGATAAAATCTTTCGGTCATTTAAAAACTATTTAGTGCTGTCTTTTTGCCCGATCTCTGCGTTATGCTCAAAATTTTATCCTCGGAATATCAACTATATGCCTGCGGTAAAATTTCTCGCAGGCCTTGATCTCGAACAAAAATCCTCGTTTCTGGACGGGCACTATTTAGACATATTGTCAATGATTATTTAATTTTTGAACCTACTGCCATATTGCAGCCTTCCCATGAATAAGTAAGTTATCTTCCATTTTTTATGCTTTCATTCTATTTGTCTCTATATGCTGATTTAGACACAGTGTCAAACAAATTATTATCCTTGGAACAGTGATAGCAATATGTAAAATTAAGGTCTGCCCGGTCCAGGCGCGTGGCACGCGGAATTGAAGGACTGTAAATGCCGCATCAAATTCAGGGAGTGGTTGACCAGGATTTACGAAAGCGAAAAGACCGGTGCAGGGCGAGTGGTCTATTTTAGCAACGGTGCATCAGAAGCGCTTTACCACTGGCTCAAAAAGAAAGATTATTGGGAGGACACCTTTTTCATGGATACGGTCATAGGGCTCTATCATTCACGGCAGAATTGCGATTAGTTGCTATTTTTTGATTATAAAGATTTATATTCGAAACAATTAGCTAATATTGTGCTATTGTTCGAAAAATTTATATTTTATTTTTGACATTATCCAACAGGCCTGCTAACCAATGGCTCTCCATGGATGGATATTCATTAACAACTGAAAAATCAAACCTGGGGATTGATAACGGCCCTTCAATTTTGAAATAAGAGAGACGGAAAAATGCCAAAATTTTGTGCCAATTTATCTTTCATGTTTCAAGAATATGCTCTGCCGGATCGGTTCACTGCTGCCCGAAATGCAGGCTTTAAGTTTATTGAATATACATTTCCTTATGACCATGACCCGGAGATCCTGGCATCACTGCTGAAGCAAAATCAGCTAAAACAGGTCCTGATCAATCTACCCCCCGGCAATCTGGAGGCAGGGGACTTGGGCCTGGCCTCGGATCCGGATCGGATCGAAGAATTTCGGCGAAGCGTGGGCCAGGCCCTCGCCTATGCGAAAACACTGGGGGTCAGCCGGATCAACTGCTTGTCGGGCAAACGCATCAAAGGGGTTCCATATGAGGAGCAACGGCTTGTTCTGGTTGAGAATCTGCGCTTTGCGTCATCCCGGCTTGCCGCTGATAATCGTTTATTACTGGTCGAACCCATTAATACTTTCGATGAACCCGATTTTTTTGTCCATACGTCCGGTGATGCGATTGCCTTAATCGAAGCGGTGCAGGCATCCAACCTTTTTTTACAGTATGATGTTTATCATATGCAAAAAATGGAAGGCAACCTAACCGAATCGCTTCGCACCTACCTGCCCAGAATCGGTCACATTCAAATTTCCGATAATCCCGGACGCCATCAGCCGGGAACCGGTGAGATCAACTACCGCTTTTTATTAGACGAGTTAGACAGACTTCGCTACAAAGGGTTTGTCGGTCTTGAGTATTTTCCAACAGGTGAGACCCTCGCATCCCTGGACTGGATCAAAGATTGGGGGTTTGCCCTGTAAAGATGGAGTCGGTTTTTTTGTGCTGCCGCTGTTATGATGAAAGGAGCGCTCAATGAATAAATGTGAATTGCACTCGGTGGGTAAACATATCGAAGCAAAGTACAGGCGTCGAACCGCTGAATCCCAAAAACACATTGAAGCCGCCCAAAAGTGGTTACCGGGGGGAGATACCCGGCGTGTATCGTATTACTTCCCTTACCCGACCTTTATGCACAAAGGTGAAGGGTGCTATTTGTTCGATTGTGATGGAAACAAGTACCTGGATCTAGTGAACAACTATACCTCACTTATTCACGGCCATGCTCACCCCCGGGTCGTGGAAGCTGCCACCGTTGCAATTAAAAATGGAATGGTGCTGGGAGCACCCGTTGAATTGCAGTACCGTCACGCCGAACATCTGTGCAGCCGCATACCTTCTCTGGAAGTAGTCCGATATTGTAATTGCGGTACCGAAGCAACGATGTTTGCCATGCGAACGGCGCGAGCCTATAAAGGTCGACACACCATCTTGAAGATGGACGGCGGGTATCATGGAGGACATGAATTCGCTCAAGTCAACATTTATGCCGATACGGATGCCGAAAGCTTTCCGAGAGTCTGTGCCGACCCCTGGATCCCGCCGGGTGTCCTGAACGACATTCTGGTGATTCCTTTCAATGACCTCGATGCCGCCGAAGACGTCCTCAAAAAAAATAACGAACGGATCGCAGCCGTAATGATGGAGCCCTGTTTGGGAGCCGCCGGCGGTATCAACCCCAAACCAGGCTACTTGCAGGGTATGCGTGAACTTACCCGACGATACGATGTGCTGTTAATCTATGATGAAGTGATGAGCTTCCGTTACCATACCGGGGGAATCCAGGCTGCCGAAGGGGTGCAACCGGACCTGACGGCTTTGGGCAAGATCATTGGCGGGGGAATACCGGTTGGGGCTTTCGGTGGCCGAAGGGAAATCATGGCGCTATACGATCCCACCCACCCGCGACCCATATTTCACTCCGGTACGTTTTCTGGTAACAGCATCGCCATGGCCGCGGGTCTGGCCACGATGGAAACCTACGATGAAAGCGCCATCGAGCGGCTCAATCGATTGGGTGAGCGTCTTGCTCGGGGGTTCAAGGGCGCTTTGAACGGACTTGGAATTAAGGCGCAGGTTCTTGGACGGGGGTCGACCGTCAACGTGCATTGGTTGACTGAAACCCCCGATAATGCAAAAGTGACCATGCAAGGCTATCTTTCGACCAGCGAGCTTTTGAGGCTCTTTCATCTGGAAATGATGAACCGGGGTATCTACACTGCTCCAAGAGCCCTTTATGTTTTATCTACGCCCATGGCCGATAAGGAGATTGAAACCGCTATTTCCGCATTTAAAAGTACCCTGTCGGTACTTAAACCCTATATAGCGGATCAATTTCCCCGTCTTCTTACAGATTGAAATCCGCTGGCAGACGCCGGGTTCAAATCCCGCACATGGCTACTATTGCCGGAGATCCTGAAAACGCTGCCGTTGATTGAAAAAACGGAAACTTTTCCGGGCTCCCAGCTATTTCGAGTGGGTAAATTCTTGATTAATTCTATAGCGACATAAAAAGGAGGCTGTATGATTGGAGTTGTAAAAATTAAGCCGGAAAAAGGGGTATCTTTAGAAGAATTTCCCGTATTGCAACCGGTTGGAGACGAGGTTTTGATCAAAGTGACGGTTTCTGGAATATGCGGCTCGGATTTGGCTCTTTATGAGATGGATCAACCGGCGACCGACCGATGGCTTTCGTTGCCGATTATTATCGGGCATGAATTCTGCGGGGTCGTAGAGTCGGTTGGCCCTCAGGTCACCCAGTTTCTGCAGGGCGATCGGGTATCCGGTGAAACCCATATTCCTTGCATGACTTGCCAAACCTGCCAAACCGGAAAAGCCCATATCTGCC
>JAFDFH010000345.1 GCA_019309945.1 Deltaproteobacteria bacterium | reverse complement strand
GCCGGGAGATCGTTCGCAAGATCGTCAATGCAACGTGATTATTCACTCCTTGCGCCCTGAACCCGTGAACGGTTACGATAAAAGTAACTGTTCACAGCTTGAAACTTGAAATTGGAAAGTAGAAATTGGGGGGAGATGAAACGAGTTTACGAGTTGGATGTCTAAAAACTGGCAGACGAGTTATCAGATATGGTCTGGCAGGACTTTGATAAGTGGAACAAAAAGGTGCCGAACACCATGGGCTATCAGATAATACGATAACAATACAAAAGCATGAAGGCCAAATTTCCAATTTCTATTTTCTAATTTCAACGTTCCGCGAACGGTTACACTAAAAACATGGAAAAAAACACAAAAATATACATTCCCGGTCACAGGGGACTGGTCGGATCTGCGATCCTCAGAAAGCTGCGTGAAGCCGGTTGCGAAAATTTAGTTTTCAGGACCCATCAGGAGCTGGATCTGACGGTACAGGCCGACGTGAATGTGTTTTTCAATAAAGAGCAGCCCGAGTACGTTGTCCTTGCAGCGGCCAAAGTGGGCGGGATACTGGCCAACAACACGTATCCGGCCCAATTTATTTACCACAACCTGACAATTCAGACCCATGTGCTGAATGCCGCATGGAAGACCGGTGTCAAACGGCTACTCTTCCTGGGTTCGTCCTGCATCTATCCCCGGGAATGCTCTCAACCCATGCGTGAGGATTATCTTCTTACGGGCCCTTTGGAGCCGACCAATCAACCTTACGCCGTGGCCAAGATCGCCGGGGTTATCCAGTGCGAGGCCTATAACCGGGAGTACGACACCCGCTTTCTTGCGGTAATGCCCACAAACCTTTACGGACCGAATGATAATTACGATCTGGAAAATTCCCATGTGATCCCGGCCTTGATCCGTAAGTTTCATTTGGCAAAATTGGCTGTACAGGGCGATTGGGAGCAAATTCAAAGGGATGAGGAAAAATACGGTTGGATTCCGGGAGATATCAAGGCCAATCTCGCCGGGATTGCTCGTTTTAACGGTCAAGACATCCCGCCCGCTTATCGTGATTTGCAAGGCGGCAACGCTTCTGGCGGCATAACCCTCTGGGGTTCCGGCCGTCCCCGGCGGGAATTTTTATATGTGGACGACCTGGCCGACGCCTGTGTTTTTTTAGTGGGTCTTGACAACCATGACTTTTCCCTGTTATGTGCCGACCGCCAACGGTTTCCTCTGCCCCTGATAAACATCGGGACAGGCTGCGATCAAACTGTCAGAGAGCTCGCTGCCCAGATTGCTGAAATTGTCGGATATACAGGAGATGTGATATGGGATTCGTCAAAACCGGACGGACCCCCACAAAAGTTGCTGGATGTGGCTAAACTAACCGATCTGGGTTGGAAATCGTCGACGTCATTAAGCGAAGGTCTTCGGAAGACCTATGGACGTTACAGCGGTGAAAATTAATAACTTCAGACCTCGTTAAGTCGTCAAATAGTCGAGTGGTTAAGTGGTTATTAGCATGACAATATATTGATTTTGCATGAAAATTGGACGTTTGTTGTTTTATGGATTATAACATGTTGAATTGTATGCATTTATTTTCCCACTCAACAATTTTTCGACTTAACTATTTAACGAGGTCTCGATTCTAAAGGGACGGGTTATGGCTTCATTTCGTGTTATTCCTTACGGTGGTGAACTGGTCAATCTGCTGGTCGATGCGGAACGGGCCAAGGCCTTGAAAGCACTTTCCAGGGATTTGCAAAATATTACACTTTCAAACCGGCAGCTTTCTGATCTCGAATTGCTGATGAACGGTGCTTTTTCGCCCTTACGGGGATTTATGAGCAGTGCCGACTATGAGTCGGTTGTTGATCGGATGCGACTGCAGGATGGCACCCTGTGGCCGATTCCCGTTTGTCTGGATATATCCGAGACGGAGGCCGGGCGTTTTGAAGTGGGCCAGTCGGTTGCGCTTTGCGACGGTGAAGGCTTTATGCTTGCCGTGTTGCATATCGAGGATATTTGGCGCCTCGATAAATCCCGCGAATGCGAGGCGGTCTATGGTACCCGGGACATCGATCATCCGGGTGTCGATTATCTGCTCAATCAGACCGGTACCCACTGTATCGGCGGCAATATTGAAGGCCTACAGCTTCCCCTGCATTTTGCTTTCAAACGCCATCGCCATACCCCCGTTGAAATACGGAACCTGTACCGCAAGCTGGGCTGGCGACGCATTGTCGGTTTCCAGACCCGCAACCCGTTGCATTGCGCGCAGTTTGAAATGACCCTCAGAGCGATGGCCGATGCCAAGGCGAACCTGCTGTTGCATCCGGTGGTCCGCCGCGTCAAACCCGGAGATATCGATACATATACCCGCATTCGCTGCTATGAGGAAGCCGGCCGGCATTATCCTCCCAACATGATGCTGCTGAGTCTCTTGCCCCTGGCCATGCGTATGGCCGGTCCACGGGAGGCCCTTTTGCACGCCATTATCCGTAAAAATTACGGCTGTACCCATTTTATTGTCGGTCGCGATCATGCCGGGCCGGGTTTAAACCGGGACGGGCGTTCTTTTTATGATCCGGATGGTGCCAAAGAACTGACGCTCTCTTTTAGCGCCGAAATGGGAATCGAAATTATGCCGTTTGAAGAGATGCTTTATGCGGTGGACCAGGATACTTACATGCCTGCCAACGAAGTGCCGCCGGGCGACCCGGTACGCAGTCTTTCAGTCGATGAATTCAATCAAAGATTGCGTCTGGGCAAGCGGGTTCCGGAATGGTTCACCTTCCCTGAAGTGATCGAAGTTTTGCGTCAGGCGCATCCGCCACGCCATCAGCAGGGGTTTACCATTTTTTGTACCGGACTTTCGGGTGCGGGCAAGTCCACCATTGCCCGGGTATTGCATGCACGGCTCCTGGAAATGGGTAAACGGCCTGTGACTTTACTGGATGGCGATGTGGTTCGTCGTAATTTGTCCAGCGAGCTGGGCTTTTCCAAAGAACACCGGGATATCAATGTGCGACGAATCGGATTTGTCGCCAGCGAAATCACCAAAAATCGAGGGATCGCCATCTGTGCCCCCATTGCCCCCTATACAACGACCCGACGTCAGATCCGTCAATTGATTGAAAATTATGGCGGATTTGTTGAGCTATACGTAGACACCCCCCTGGAGGTCTGTGAAGGACGGGATCGTAAAGGGATGTATGCCAAAGCGCGGGCCGGGCTCATCAAAGGGTTTACCGGGGTAGATGACCCCTATGAGGCTCCTGAAAATCCGGAAGTGCGAATCGACACCACCGATTTAACGCCGGATGAGGCGGCCCAGGAAGCACTCCTTTATCTCGAGCGGGCCGGCTTCATCAAATGATGAACCATTAACTTACGCTTAACTTTTCCAGCTTCTCCGGGTTAGGTTTAACAACCTCTCATGTTTCGCATCCCTGAATAGGCGCAAAACGGCTTACCGACTGGTTTA
>JAFDFH010000555.1 GCA_019309945.1 Deltaproteobacteria bacterium | reverse complement strand
TCGTATCATCGTTATGTCGGACGGAACCCGTGAAAACGTCAATCTTCTTCTGGCATCAACAACCTTTGCCAGGGTTTTTAAAGAGGTCGACGGCATCATTTCCCGAGGACTTGACCAGAAGCGCCGTTTCTTTGATTCCCACTTTCAGTTTACCCAGGATATTTTTAACATCTCAAAGGGTGAGGCGGGCGTCGTTTCAATCGCCTTTAAACCCAAACATCCCTTTCCCATAAAATTTTCCCATGGAGACCTTGAAAAGAAGGCCAAAGCGATTATCGAGCAGATGGAAGACGCCAAGAAAAAAGGCATGACCGTAATTTTTTACAGCGGAATTATCGGATCAATTCCCGGTAAGATCAAAACCGCAAAACAGATCATGTCTATCTTCATCCAGTATCTGAAGGATCAGTCCGCCATGACCTTTATTATTAACCCGGCAGAATACTTTGAACCCGGAATGGATGCGGATGATCTCATGTACATGTGGGAAATTGTCCAGGGCAGCGGTTTGATCGACATATGGCGATTTCAGACCTACGAGGATATTGCCCTGGCATTTCAAACCATGGGGCGAAAAGTTCCACCGGAGTGGGTGGGCAAGGACGCGACATTCAGTACGGGTTGCACCAAAGAAATGAAAATCGCCTTGGAAGTTCAGCAAAAACATCCGGAAATGCAGATCATCGGACCCTCCCGGGAAAAGTTCACGCGACGCAACGAGTATGGTATCGGCAAGATGTACGATCAAAGAATCGGCGAAATCAGCTGGCTGCAGTAGCCCTTAGGTTTGCCCACCAAAGATACCCTCGGAAAGATAACTCAAGCATGTGCGCCAATATTTGTTTACTCAAATCAATGGTTTCCAAGCCGAAAGGTTTGAAAGAATCCCGGCATTGTTCACTCAAGTTAACCCGCGGTTTTAGCCCTGTTCAACCGACTCAGGGTACCACTGACAGCGTTAACGGCGTCCACTGACAGCGTTAACGGCGTCATCGATAGTCAAGGCTCCCGTATTGATGATAAGATCATAATTGAGGGGGTCTCTGATGTCACCATTGAAGTATTTTTTAATAAATGCCTTGCGATCCAATTCCGTTTTTAAAACTCTAATTCTGGCTTGATCAACGGTCACTCCGAACTCCTGACATACGTTTTGGAGTCGCGTTTTTAGGGGCGCAATAACTCGGATGCTGAGTCTTTTTTCAGGTGGCAAAACAAAATTGGCGCCTCTTCCCATGATCACCGCCCGGCCGTGTTTACCAATGGTACCGATAATCTTCATGAGATGCTGGAGATACTGGTCCGGCCATAGGTGTCGACCGTCTACGAGGGATGATATCCACTCTTCAAGCATGGTTGCGCCTTTTTCGTCCAGCGTTTCGAGAAGCTGAACGCTTACGTGGGCACTTTCAGCCATATTGTGAATAAATTCCTGATAAAACAAATCAAATTTGAGCTGATCGGAAAGTCGCTTGGCCAATATGTTCCCACCGCTTCCAGGTTCCCTGGAGATGGTAATGACAGTAATACGTTCATCCTCTTTTTTCTCCTCTGTTCGTATAATCTGCCATCTTCGAACCTGTTCTTCTATTATCTGTTCGATAGAACGTGTTTTAGCTTTCATGTTCCCTCCCTTCTGGTCGTATCCCCAATCATATATAAGTGTGTAATAGAGTTAAGGTGAAGACGAAAAGTAGCAGGAAACTGGTAAAAAATTTTAGACAAGACTTGAAATTTAATTACACATCTTTTATTCTGAAACTGATGAGCCCGTTTAAAAACGTTTCAGTTTTTTCAAGGTCAAGGAAGGCGATCCGCCTGAGGTGGATTAACCACCCCAGTACGATCTTCCGGACCTACGGGGCAGGTAGGAATACATTGAGTATTTATAGGATTAAAATTTGAGCCTGACACAGAGATTGGGCAAAATGGGACGTTTTGAAATTGGCTCTGATGAAATATTTTAATCCCCACAACCATGCAATCGCTAAAGAGGTTTAATATGG
>JAFDFH010000344.1 GCA_019309945.1 Deltaproteobacteria bacterium | reverse complement strand
ATTAAATTTGATGAACTCGTAAAAAGTCCGATTTAGACGGTTTCGAAAAAAGTTTAAATTCAAGGCGTGTAAATTTTGTAATCGTGAGGCGTACTTATCGTACGTTGAATGATTACAAAATGCAGCACAACGCAGAAGTTGGACTTTTTACGAGAACGTCAAGGTTAAACCTGTGAACGCCAATAAAAAAAACTTATACTTGAGGTGATTGAATGAAAGCTATGAATGCGGAAATGGAATCCAAAATGGTAGTTATTACCGACTTTTTTCATTCGGAAATGGAAAAGATTTATCTGGTTATCGGTCACGAAGAAATGACCGTCTATCCTTTCATGGACACAAGTCTGTCGCGTGCCACCGAAACCGAAGGGAATCTGGTGTTCCGGTATGAAATCTGGGAAGGCGAGAATTCAAGACACTTCCTTTACCGGTGGCTGAATGAGACCGGATCAGGCCAATCCTTTGTTGGTTTTGGTCAATGGTCTGAAATCCTTAACGCCGATCCGGAATTAGAGAACAAATTACAGTTGTTGATTAAAAAGGATATTCGGCCCCTTGAAATTCGCTTCATGGAAGCGATTCGATTCATTTCCCGCAAGGTAACAACCGGTCATCGATTGATCCTGTCCATTATTCCCCGGACGGGTATGTTGGATAAGGTTCTTGTCGACTTTTTCAAGGCCATGCTCCGTGTACTGCCCATAAGTGTTAAAATGCTTATCAGCCAGGATAAGGAGGATGTACTTGTGAAGCAGTCTGATTTTTCACCGTCGAACCGTGTGTTTTTGGAAGAGGTTAGCAATGAAGAAGTAATAAAAATACGGGATCGCTATATGGTTTACCGGCAAGCAGAAAACATGAAGGGGCGTTTGGTCCGAATACTGGCGCATATGGTCCATCCGGTGGACCTGGGGTTGTTATCGGAGGTTAGCGGAGAGACCGTAGATACGCTGAAGAACGCCCTTGGATCCGACGACCTGAAAGATTTAATAGAGCATGACGCTGAAAATCGATTTCGGCTTACCTTTCCGCGCATGGTCCCTTTTTCAGACAAAAGTTCGGAGGATTTTACATTGATGGATGAACAGGCGGTTGAGTGTATTAAAAAACGCATGTTAAATACATCCGACCCTTATCCGGATGCGCTATATCATTCTCTCGGGTTATCACGCCTAAATGATCCGGATTTTATCGCAAGTCAAGCATTGTCAACCTATCGCACTAAAATGGATATTGGTGGAAGTGATATTTGCGAATATGAAATGAATCTAGCGCTGGATATGATCGGAGAAAAAAAGGATCAGCGACGGGCTGACTTGCTTTTGACTCTGGGAGAGATCCGGGAATCCCGAACTCGCAATCAAGAGGCTCTGGAAGCCCTGAATCCGGCTATCGAGATTCTTAAACGTATTGAAAACCGGCCGGACCTTCAGCGAGCCCTTGAGCTGAAAGGACGTGCTGCGTTTTCAGTTCGTGAGATGGACACCGCCAAAGCAGCTTTCAATGAGTCATTGGACCTCACTCGGGAAATGAATCAACCTGAGCTGACAGCCGACATATTGAGCCAGTTGGCCTATGTTCATTTTTCATCACAACAACTTCAGGAAGCGGAAAATCTATACCGGGATTCCCTGGCTCAATACCAGAATCTCCCTGAAATAGATGAAACAACCCGTGAAAGGGGTGAGGCTGCGCAATGGGCGAATCTAGGTCATACGTTTTACGCCAAAGGCGAATTTAATAAAGCCGAAGAGTACCATCACAAGGCCCTCGATATTTATGAATCCCTTGGGGACCAAAAAGCAGGTGCCAATCAATGGGGATATCTCGGTCACACCTTTTTTGCTGCTCAGGATTTTGACAGGGCCAATGAAGCTTACGAAAAAGCTGCGGAACTGGAGGAGAAGATGGGCCAGCACCGTAAAGCGGCCCAGCGACATGCAAATGTCGGTCACTCCATGTACGCCCAGCGCAAGGTTGAGCTTGCAAGCCGGTCTTTCCAGAAAGCGCTGGATAAATATAAAGAACTGGGAGAACCGGAAGGAGAGGCCTCCCAGCTTTCCAACCTGGGGATTGTTAAAGGGGATCAGGGCGAATTTGATGAAGCCGTGGGCTATTTTGAGCAATCGGCCCTTATTTATAGCGAACTCAATGATGGGATCAATGAAGCCACTCAAATCATCAAGCAGGGACATGTTCGACGAGCGGAGAAGCAATATGGTGGGGCCGTAAAACATTATGAAGATGCCTTGAACCGGTTTCGCACCTTAAAATACACCATAGGGGAGGGCAACACCGAGCTGGATCTGGGCCAGTTATATTCTGAAAAGAGAGAATGGGACACGGCCGTCGGATACTATCATCGCGCCAAAGAGATCTTCACAAAGATGGGTCACCGGGAAAAGGAATCGCTATGTTTCGTATTCATCGGTCACACCGAGCGGGCCCGAGAGCAAATCGATGCGGCCATCGATGCTTTTAAAAAGGCGATGGAACTTTATAAAAAAGAAGACAACACCCTGGGAGTCGCCAATGTGGCATCCCAGATGGGATTGCTCCAGTATGAGCAAAAGAATTTTGGTGAGGCCGAGCGGCTGTATCGGCAAGCCCTGGAAGTATTCCAGGAAAAGGAAGACACGGAAGGGGAAACCAATCTGTTGTCTAATCTCGGTACGTTGTACTTTAATACCGGTCAATTGGACCCGGCCCGTGAGCATTTTGAGAAAGCCTTATCCATTCTTCGAAAAGTGGGGCATCCCTTGGGCATTGCCGGTGTGCTTCAAAATCTGAGCTATGTCTATGAGAAAGAGGAAAAATACACGGAAGCATACGATTGTTTAACTGAGGCCAAAGATCTTTTCGATCGTTTAAAAATGGAGAGAGAAGTAGAGGCGATTGGCCAGCAACTCATTCGTTTGGACGAAAAAGCCGGCAAATCACTGGAGAACATGCGTTCCGAACTCTTTCCAGGATTGGCAGGTACTGAAAAAAAATCCGGAAAGAAAAAGGAGGCCAAGGTCGGGCGTAACGATCCCTGTCCATGCGGCAGTGGAAAAAAATATAAAAAATGTTGCGGCGCGTGATGAAATCGGGTTGTTCGCAATGTAACTTCTCAATATGTTCCGGTAGGCCCGCTGCGCCATCCGGCAGTTTTTTTCAATGCGGCCAAAACTTGCCGTTAAGGGCGCCTAACAGTGACCCGCGCACGGGATCTAAAATGAGTGTGTCGCTTAGCACAAACAGGCTGCTATCAACAATTGTAACCGTTCACAGGTTCAGGGTTCAAGGTTCAGGGTTAAGGACAAAGAAGGCATTGAAGACCCGAAGTCTTCGTTAAAAATGTTCATTTTCCCAAGCAATTGCCAATTGGACTCCAAATTTTGGATTAGGCCTGACGAAGATGACGCTTTGCTCGTAAATACGCATTCCAAATTCACTCCGGGGACGAGAATGGAACCTTGAACCTCTGAACCTTTG
>JAFDFH010000055.1 GCA_019309945.1 Deltaproteobacteria bacterium | reverse complement strand
TTGAAGAATCAGTGCATTTTTCGGTTCAGTTAAAATCCTAATAAACTCCTTATACCCCAGCGAGTCCAGTTCCACCCGGATCGGGAACCGGCCCTGGAGTTCCGGGATCAAATCCGAAGGTTTGATGGTATGGAAAGCCCCGGAAGCGATAAAAAGGATATGATCGGTCTTAATTGGACCATATTTGGTTAATACCGTGGAGCCTTCCACGATCGGAAGTAGATCCCGCTGCACGCCCTCCCTGGACACATCAGGGCCATGCCCGCTGCTGTGTCCCGCTATTTTGTCAATTTCGTCGAGAAAAATGATCCCCGACTGTTCAACTTTCTCAATGGCCTGGGATGTCACTTTATCCAAATCGACAAGGCTCTGGGCCTCCTCTTGAGTCAGAATCTCCAGTGCCTCCAGCACCTTTACTTTCCGTCTCTTGCTGCTTTTCGGCATAAGACTTCCGAACATATCCTTGAAATTGATACCCATCTCTTCCATCCCAACATTGGAAAAAATCTCCACCACGGGCATGCTCCGATCCGAAACATCGAGATCGACATAGCGATTGTCAAGTTTTCCTTTATGAAGCATACCGCGAAGCTTTTCCCGGGTAGCGGATGTTCCATCACTACTCGCGTTAACAAGCTCGAGCTGCTTCTCTTTGGAGTCCTCGCCCGTCTGAACTTCCGTTGGCCTTGATTTTGGAAGGAGAATGTCAAGCAACCTTTCTTCAGCATTTTGCCTGGCTTTACCTTTTACAGCCTCCTGCTCTCTCGATTTAAGCATATTGACCGTCAGTTCCATTAGATCCCGAACCATGGATTCAACGTCCCGCCCCACATATCCGACTTCTGTGAATTTGGAAGCTTCAACCTTAATAAAGGGAGAGTCGGTCAACTTGGACAGGCGCCTTGCAATTTCGGTTTTCCCGACCCCGGTCGGACCGATCAATATAATGTTTTTCGGTGCAATCTCATCACGAAGATCTTCCGGCACCTGCTGTCTTCGCCATCGGTTCCGCAATGCAATTGCAACCGACCGTTTGGCCCGGTGCTGGCCAATAATATACTTGTCGAGCTCTTTAACGATTTCGGATGGTTTCAGATCACTCATTTTAATTGCTCAATATCTCTTATTTTAAAAGTTTTTTCAAAGCCTCCAAGGGCTTCTACCCTTATCCCTTAATCTCTAATCCCTAAATCCCTAAATCCCTAAATCCCTAAATTCTTAAATCCCTCAATCCTTAAAATTTTCACATCTCTTCCAATGTTATGCTATCATTTGTATATATGCATATGGAAGCTGCGATTTTCATTGCTTCTTCCACAATACCTTTTGCATCAACATCCACATTATTTATCAGGGCGGTTGCGGCCGCCTGTGCGGCAACACCCCCCGAACCGATCCCGATGACACCCCCGTCGGGCTCAATCACATCTCCGCTTCCTGAAATGAGAAACATGCGGTCCTCATCGGTGGCAATCATAATCGCTTCCAGACGCCTTAAATATTTGTCGGTTCGCCAGTCCCGGGCCAACTCGACGGCACTTCGGGTCAGGTTTCCGTTATAACGCTCAAGCTTGGCTTCCAACCGTTCGGAAAGGTTCATGGCATCAGCCGTTGCACCGGCAAATCCTACGATGATCTTGTCATTATAAATTTTCCGCACCTTTTTGGCGTGATGTTTGATGATCGTAGCGTTCAATGTTACCTGTCCGTCCCCGGCAACCGCTATCTTGCCTTTATGCCTCACGGCCAGGATTGTTGTCCCATGAAAATTCATTGCAAAATTTGCCTCCCAACAGGTTTGTTATTCATTTAACCCATTATTTCCTCGGGTGCGACTTGTCATATGTCTTCATCAGCCAATCGATACTCACATGGGTATATTTCTGAGTGGTGGAAAGGCTCTTGTGTCCCAAAAGTTCCTGAACAACCCTTAGGTCGGCCCCCGCATCGAGCATATGGGTTGCAAATGAATGACGCAGGGCATGGGGTGAGACAGGGGTTAAAAAACCACATTCTCGGACTAGTTTATCAAGAATACGGGCAATTGACCGGGCTGTCAGACGACCCTTGTTTTTGTTTAGAAAAAGGGGGCCATTTTCATCAGATGGAATTCCTGCTTGTTTGTGTAACCGCTCCCTGTAAACCGTTATGGCATTTAAAGCCTTTTTTCCGATCGGCACCATCCGTTCCTTGTCGCCTTTACCTATAACACGAATCACACCGGTTGCAAAATCCACACTAAAAAGATCCATACCAACCAGTTCCGATATCCGTATTCCGCTTGAATAGAGAATCTCAAAAATCGCGCGATTCCTGAGATTCAACAGCGTTTCGGTTTTTATGGAATCCAGCAAACGAAACATGTCGTCAACGGAGAGATATGCGGGAATCGTTTTTTCCTGTTTCGGTGTAAGAATTAAATCTGCCGGATTATTCAGAATAACACCATGTTTGATCAGGTATTTAAAAAAAGAACGTATGGCGGAAAGTTTACGCGCGATGGTCTTCTTTTTATTCTTTTGGTGTAATAAACCTAAATATTCCCTTATGATCAAACCATCCACCTCATCAACCCTGAACGTGTTTCCCGCGCCCCGGCTTCCAACAATAAAGGATGAAAACTCGACCAAATCATGAGAATAGGCCCGGCACGTGTTCTCCGAATATCCTTTTTCAGTTGCAAGGGACTCGGTAAACGATTCGATCAGGGTCTTTAAATGGGGTGAAATATCCATCATTCAAACCCGCTAAAATTTAATCAGGGATTCAAGCTCATTCCAGGTACCGACCTCCACGAAAGGATGGCGCTTCCGGTTCCATGGCTGTTTGAATACCACAGGTGTAATGCCCGCGGACTCGAGGGAAAAACAGGTCTCTAGCCGGTCTTCGACAAAATATGAAATATTCCGGTTTAAAAGCACATCTACCTTGCCTTCAAAGGAACCTGTGGCCACAACCTCTATTGATGCTGAATCAAGGGGGAGAACGTTCCGTATCCAATCCGATATGGGGCCCTGATAGGGGCGCGCGGTTACGAAAAGTATCGGGTTATGGATCCCGCCCATCCGGGTTATCACTTCAGGGGCGCCCTGGAACGGTTTCAAAACGGCGCTATAGCTTCCATCCACTATTCGGGTTAAAATTGCTTCAACGACCGTCGTATCGATATCGACACACTCCTCCAGGGAATAGCAGGTAATGTCTTCATAGGCAATCCCGTGAATATCATATTCTTCCCGCGCAATATCGAGGAATAGTGTCATGGTATCTGCAAACACCCCATCGACATCAAACGCCAAAGTCTTTGGATCGATCATGCCGCCCTGCGCGTTTTTTTCTTCAGCCGGGTAATGCGGCGCCTGTAAATCAACGCCATTTTTAAATCGCTTGTTTCCACCGCCGTTTCACGCGCAACTTTCAGCGCCTTGATCTTTTTCTTGATTTCACGGACCGAAGAATCCGTCTGTTTGACCGGCCCCTCCTCAATCCCTCGGTTCTTTTTTACAGCGCTGATCAGTTCAACCTTATTCATACCGTGAACACCCGTAATCTGAGGGATCGCCAGGGCCACATCTCTGAGTTCCTTGGCCGTCATCTTTTCTAATGGTTTCTCTTTACTTTCCTTTTTCTTGGTACCCATTAAAAGTCAATCTCCTTTCTATCATTCATTAGACGCAAATCCTGTAACTTCTCAAAAACTTATGGTTAAACACACCAGCGGAGTCATCCGGTAGTTTTTTTCAAAGCGGGCAACTGTTTGAAGCCGTTTAGGGCGGCTTACAGTGACCCGAACAGCATAAATTGTTGCTTGTAGCCTGTTTGCGCTAAACGACACACTCATTTTATATCACGTGCGCGGGTCACTGTTAGGCGCCCTTAGCTGCAAGTTTTGGCCGTATTGAAAAAAATTGCCGGATGGCGCAGCGGGCCTACCGGAACATATTGAGAAGTTACCATTTATTGTGACCCGAAATTTTTTAGAGGTATGAATGTCCGAAAAAAACCACAAGCGGAGGCGCCAGGGCCCCCGCTGATCTTCTGAATCAGTGTTATGGGTTATTTCAAACAAAATACCAAATACGAAAATCGATTTGATAAACTATTTCTTTCCATCATGTCAATACTATTTAGTGTCCGTCCAGAAACGAGGATTTTTGTTCGCGATCAAGCCTCCGGCCCGTGGGGCCTGCGAAAAATTTTACCACAGGCATCTAGTTGATATTCCGAGGATAAAATTTTGAGCATAACGCCGAGATCGGGCAAAAAGACCGTTTCGGGATGGGCACTATTTGTCATTCTCCTTTTTACCCTGTACATCCATGAATTTCATGAGCGGTCTGAAAAGCTCAATGGGGAACGGGAAAATCGTTGTGGTGTTGTTTTCGGCGGACATCTCACGCATGGTCTGGAGATATCTGAGCTGAAGCGCCATGGGGTGTTTGCTAATAATTTCCGCGGCCTCAGCCAGCCGATCGGCAGCCTGATATTCACCTTCCGCATTAATGATCTTGGCCCGGCGTTCTCTCTCAGCCTCAGCCTGCTTGGCCATAGCTCGCTGCATTTCCGACGGTAGATCAATGTGTTTGAGTTCCACCGTTGCAACCTTTATGCCCCACGGATCCGTATGGGTATCGAGTATTTCCTGAAGCTGAGTATTGATTTTTTCCCTCGCTGACAGAAGTTCATCAAGCTCCGCCTGACCACATACACTCCTTAGTGTTGTCTGAGCCAGTTGGGACATGGCATAGGTGTAATTTTCCACTTCAATGATCGCTTTAACCGGCTCAATGACTCTGAAATAGATAACGGCGTTGACCTTTACCGAAACATTATCCCGGGTAATAACGTCCTGGGGGTCCACATCCATGGCAACAAGTCTCAGGCTGACTTTCACCATTTTATCCACGATTGGAATGAGGATGATAAGTCCCGGTCCTTTTGAATTAATAACCCGTCCAAGCCTGAAGATCACTCCGCGTTCATATTCGTTTAAAATGCGTATAGCCGAGGATAAGAAAAAAATAACAAGGACAATGATCGCAATAGCAGTATACATGTTACCCTCCTTTGTGAGACCTTCGTAAAAAGTCTAATATTTCTTAACTCCAAATTTTGATGTAATCCAGACCTCGTTAAGCAGCCAAATAGTTGAGTGGTTAAGTGGTTATTATCGTAACTTCTCAAAAACTTATGGTTAAGCATACAAGCGGAGTCATCCGGTAATTTTTTCAATACGGCCAACTGTTTGAAGTTGTTTAGGGCGGCTTACAGTGACCCGAACTGTATGAATTGTTGATTGCAGCCTATTTGTGCTAAGCAACACACTCATTTTAGATCCCGTGCGCGGGTCACTGTTAGGCGCCCTTAACGGCAAGTTTTGGCCGTATTGGAAAAATTACCGGATGGCATAGCGGGCCCGCCGGCCAATCAGCCGTTTGTTTCACCAACCGCCGGCTCGACATCGAGTACCAGATTCACCACATTGACCACCCGAACTTTGTCACCCTCGCTTAAAGGTACTTTTGAAGTTGCCTTCCACAGCTCACCGTGAACAAACACCTTACCCTCGGGCATGAGATCCTTTTTTACCACTCCGGTTTCACCAATGAGACCCTTGGCGCCTGTCCTTGGTTGTGAAATTTGAGATCTAAAGACCAGGCCGGCAACCACCACAAAGAATCCTGAGACCAAAGTTACGGTTGGTATCAAGACACGCCATGAAAGGCTCAATCCCGAGCTTTCACCTTCGAACAACATGATCGAACCCAGTAAAAGCGAAGCAATCCCTGCAATGCTGAGAAGCCCGTAACTGGTAATTTTCATCTCCATAATAAAAAAGATAATGGCCAGGATGATCAGTAGAATCCCGGCATAATTGACCGGAAGCGTCTGAAACGCAAAAAATGCTAAAATGATCGAAATTCCCCCGATCACTCCCGGGAAAATTGCACCCGGATGGGACAGCTCAAAATACAGGCCGGCGAGCCCGATCATCATCAGAATATACGCAATATTGGGATCGCTAATGGTTTTTAAGATTTTGGTTCGCAGGCTTTCTTCCAGTATTTTCATTTTGACATCACTGAGCTGAAGCGCTCCTTTGCCTTCGACTTTACGGCCGTTTATTTGCCGGATGAGGTCATCCATGTCTTCGGCCACCAGATCAATGATATTCTCTTCCAAAGCTTCAGTTTCAGTGACGGATACGCTCTCACGAACAGCCTTTTCCACCCATTCCACGTTTCTTCCCCGTTTTTTGGCGATGCTCTTTACATGGGCCACCATATCGTTTGTCACTTTTTCGGACATGGTCTTGCTGATCTCTTTGCCCCCGCTTCCTACAGGGTGGGCCGCTCCAATATTTGTTCCCGGCGCCATGGCGGCAATGTCCGCCGCTATGGTAATCATAACGCCGGCGGAAGCCGCCCTGGCCCCGCTTGGCGCTACATAAACGACGACAGGGACCCGGCATGCTAATATAGCTTTGACTATCGTACGCATGGACTCCGCAAGGCCCCCGGGGGTGTCAAGCTCGATAATAATGCAGGCAACATCTTCATTCGATGCCTTCTGAAGGCCGCTTTTCAGAAAATCAGCCACACCCGGGCCTATGGGATCTGCCACCCTGATAACATAGACCTCGTTTTTAGCCGCCATGCCGGTACCGGCACAGCAGAATAAAAACAGTACAAGGCTTAAAAGCAAGCGGATATATTTTTTCATTGGGTTCCCTTCATTCCCCTCATCAACATTTTCATATCCCCCCAGACATCCCGCTTTTTATCCGGGTTACGAAGAAGGTAGGCCGGATGGTAGGTCGGCAAAACGTTCATTCCCCGGTACGCATGAAAACGCCCCCGGAGCCGGGAGATGGGGTCTTTTGATTCAAGAAGTGTCTGGGCGGCAAAAGCTCCCAGCGCACAGATAAATTCCGGTTTTATGGTTTCAATCTGGCGCATTAAAAAAGGTACACAGGTCGTTATCTCCTCAGGCATCGGGTTTCTGTTTTGCGGGGGACGGCACTTGATGATGTTACAGATATAGACCTGTTCGCGGGTTAGCTGAATGGACTGGATGATCCGCGTCAACAACTGACCCGCAGCGCCCACAAAGGGCTCCCCCTTTTGATCCTCCTCATGTCCCGGTCCTTCGCCGACAAATACAAGCCTGGCCTTCGGATCCCCGGAACCGAATACAATGTTTTTGCGGCTCTTTGAAAGTCCGCAACGGTGACAGTCGCCGAGGTCGGCCCGGATGGCTTCCAGCGTCTCAATCGAACTGGCCGGACGGCACCCCCAACCCTGGATCGTTTCAAGGCTTTCAACCGAGCAATCAAATCCCCGGCACCCTCTTGAGGCAAGAAATCGTAACGTGGTGTCGATTTCTTCAATGGCAGCATAAAGATTCTCTCTACCTGCCTTGATGCGATTATTGGACATGGTGAGCACAGAATAAACTGAAACGTTTTGAAACTGGGTCATTCTATCATTGTTTTATAGGGTATTCGACGCCTCCAGATACCGTTCGACGATTCGATCCAGCAGAATATGGGCGACCGCATCTTTTTCCATTGGCGCTAAAGGTTCTTTTGTTCCGTCTTTGTAAAAAAAGGTTACCTTGTTGAAATCTGAACCGAAACCGTATTGGGGATGATCCACAAGGTTTCCCACAATTATTTCAAGATTTTTCTCTGCAAGTTTCTTCCCTGCGTTTTTCCCAAGATCTTCGGTTTCCGCCGCAAACCCGACCAGGATGTGGTCATTTTTTTTTCTCCGGCCGACTTCTTTTAAAATATCCGGATTTTTCTTTAAAAGCAAAGTCATTTCATCTTCTTCTTTCTTAATCTTCTGACTTGCCTCCTTGTGTGGCCTGAAATCGGAAACGGCGGCGGTCTTAATAATGATGTGGGACTCGTCGATCTGATCAAACACGGCTTTGGCCATCTCCCGGGCCGTCCGGACCCGCATCATGGTGACGCCGGTCGGATCGGGAAGGTTCGTTGGTCCTGTGATCAGGGTAACGGTCCCGCCCCTTTGCGCTGCAGCCCTTGCAATCGCGTATCCCATCTTTCCCGAAGAAGGATTGCTGATAAACCGGACCGGATCGATCGGCTCCTGGGTAGGACCTGCGGTGACGATCACTTGTTTACCGATCAGGTCTTTGGGTGCAAGGCAGTATAACAGTCGGTCCATAATAACTTCCGGCTCGGGAAGGCGGCCGGGACCGGTTGTACCACATGCAAGTTCTCCGGATTCCGGGTTCAGGATGGAATATCCATCGGCTCTGAGTATCTCAAGATTCCTTTGAACCGCTTTGCTTTCATACATATGGATATTCATCGATGGACAAATGATCACCGGAGATATTACAGCCAGTATAAATGTACTCAGGGCGTCATCAGCGATACCGCCGGCGAGTTTCCCGATTATATTGGCGGTTGCCGGGGCAATCACGACGGCGTCGGACGCTTGCGCCCAGTCAATATGCCGTATGGAAGCATCCTCTCCTTTTTCAAACAGACCGGTGCAGACCGCCTGGCCGGATAAGGCCTCGAAGGTTAACGGGCCGACAAAGGCCCGGGCATTTTGGGTCATAATAACCCTGACACTGGCCCCCTGTTTTTTGAGAAGCCGCAAAAGCTCAACACTTTTGTAGGCGGCGATGCCGCCACATACGCCGAGCACGATATTTTTAGCGGTCATATGGGTCTTCATAAGTTACCAACTCATTATTGACGGTCTCGTAAAAAGTCCAACTTCTGCGTTGTGCTGCATTTCGCAATCATTCAACGTACGATAAGTACGCCTCATGGTTACAAAACTTGCACGCCTTGAATTTGAACTTTTTACGAAACCGTCTAAATCAGACTTTTTACGAATTCATCATTATTGACTAAACCCTAAATGATTATTTTTGTGCTTTTTGTTGAAATTAGAAGATAGAAATTGGAAATTTGGCCTTCATGGTTGTGCCAGACCATATCTGCTAACTCTTCTGCCAGTTTGTAGACATCCAACCCCTAAACTCGTTTCATCTCGCCCCAATTTCTACTTTCCAATTTCAAGTTTCAAGCCGTGAACGGTTACAAAAATCTCTTGAATGCGTCGCCACACTTCGACTGGCTGAGGTTTGCCCGTGTGCCGGTTTGCCGGTTTTGGTCGCGAAACGTTTTTACGGGCGCAACGGACAAACGGGCCAACCGGCTTAAGCCGGTAAACAGTCTATTTCAGCAGTCCGGTCACCGATTCACCGATGGTAGGGGCAACCCATATCTCTACATGGGTCTTGAAATCTCCGTCGGTGATACTAATCACGCACCAACGGCTTTCCTTTTGGAACAGCATGATCGTGCGAGGGGACTTAAATGAACTTACGGCTCTCCAGTTATCTTTGACCATGTTGGTTTCAAAAAAGGCAAATAAGGAGCTGCTCTCAATCCGTCCGCTTAAGACCAGAACACCTGAAGAAAAACCGGCGGTCTGATATACAAAGGATGTTTTTTTGTTCACCTTCATCTCGCTGGGAACAAGGACATCTCCAAAATCATAATATAAAGGCGAGGGGCCCTCGTCCTTCGGCTTGGCCTGTGGTTCAGCCCCCCCTTCTTTCGACTTTAGGCCGGAACATCCTGTCGTTAAAAGAAAAAGGATGGCGATAATTCCCATACACGTCGAAACGATTTTCATTCTCCTTATTTTTGCCATGATTTTACCTCCTGTGTGCATTGGTTAAAACTGATAAAGTTTAAAATTCCAGAAACTTTGATTGAATTTTACATATCCTTTTATTTACACCTTTATTTGGAGAAAAGTCAATTGCAATGGTACATATTTCAAAGGTCACCGTGCAGGACCCCGGAAATGACAAAAAAAATAGCCCCGCCTAAGCGGGGCTATTTC
>JAFDFH010000343.1 GCA_019309945.1 Deltaproteobacteria bacterium | reverse complement strand
TTCCTGTTCCTGACTTACAACGCGCCTTACGGAGAGATGTATAAGAGCGAACCAGAACACCGTTTCTCGCACCTGTATTCGGAGCTACCCATGGACTCCGTGCCGCGCGAAGGGGTATCCCCGGAACTCATCGATTGGGTCTTAGTGCGCAAAGAGAAGATGCCGGATTATGATTTCGATTTTTATAAAGAACTCCCTGAAATGCCCAACAACCTGTTCTATATGCGGCAATATTATTCGCATGTGAGCATGGTCGATGACGGTGTTGGGCAGGTGATCGCGAAATTAGAAGAGAAAGGCGTGTTGGATGATACCCTCGTCATCTATACCGCCGATCACGGTTTGTCGAATGGCCAGCATGGATTTTGGGGACACGGTGAAGATACCTGGCCCTCGAATATGCATCGCGCAGCAAACAACATCCCGCTCATTATCAGCCACCCCGACTTTAAACAACCGGGCCGGCAGGTGGATGACCTGGTCGGAACATCGGATATTTTCGCAACCATTCTTGATATCGCGGACTGCAAACTCGCTTCTCCCGAGACAGTACCAGGCATCAGCCTGAACCCTCTCCTGCACGCTGAAAAAGGGGGTTTTCGTGACGAAATCTTTATGGAACAAGAGGAAACCCGCGCAATTCGCACATCCCAGTGGCTCTTTATGATGCGCATTGAAAACACGGAATACGACTTCAAACCCGAGTTATATGATCTGGTGGCTGACCCGGATGAGCGAGTAAACCTGGCCCAAGACCCAGAATATGCCGATGTGGTTGGGCAGCTCAGCGCCCGATTAAATGAATTCTTTTCAGATTACGCCAATCCCCGTTGGGACCTGTGGCAGAAAGGTACTGTCAAATCCAATTCCACGCGACCCTTCTTGTGGAAGGAAGTTTGGGGAGACGACTGGGCTCCGGAGTATTAGGTCAGCTTTACAGAGGTTTAGGATGCTTGGATCAGTTTTGCACGACAGGTGACCCTAACCACGCTGGCATTCGACTTTGCCGCAATATAATAAGGAAGATTAACACGCAATGGTTTTTAATGTCAACCTACGTGTGAAAATGCTCCGGATGGTGACATACGAAAAAAGTGGGACGACGTTAAAAAAATAAGAGAAAACAAAATGGATATCATTGCAAATACAAATTATGGAAAAATAAAAGGCATAAAAGTAAAAAAGAATATTTTTCGCTTTACCGGCATCCCTTTTGCTAAACCACCTTTGGGGGAGTTACGTTTTAAAGCCCCTGTCGATCCTGAACCATGGACAGGGATAAAAGATGCAACCGAATTCGGCCCTGCCAGCATCCAGCCTTACGATGATGGTGAAGCAGTTTCTAAGGGGTCGCAAAGTGAAGATTGCCTTTTGCTTAACATCTGGACCCAAGGGTTGGATGACACTAAAAAACGACCCGTTATGGTGTGGATACATGGCGGTGGATTTTTTACCGGCAGTGCAAATAATTCTTGGTATGATGGCAGCTTTTTTGCTGAACACGGCGATGTGGTACTGGTGTCCATCCAGTATCGGTTGGGTGCTTTGGGTTGGTTGTATTTGGATGAACTGGGTGGAAAAGAATTTAGCAGTTCCAAAAACAATGGCCTACTGGATCAGGTTGCAGCGCTGAGATGGGTTAAGAACAATATTGAAAACTTTGGTGGGGATTCGGATAACATTACGATCTTCGGGGAATCCGTCGGCAGTTCAAGTGTATGTGCACTGATGGTCATGCCATCGGCAAAAGGTTTGTTCAATAAGGTGATTGCAGAAAGCGGCACTTTTCACCATTCACGTACCCACAAAAAGCGTGGGCCACATTATAGAAAAGTTTTTATGGATGCATGCGGTGTGGACGATTTAAACGGATTGATGAACTTGAGTGAAGACCAGATTCGCGCTGCCACGTATGAAGTCACTGAAGAAGCCACCTTTATGGCAGACCGGATGTTCATGCCAGTTTTTGATGGTGATGTGTTGCCGGAAGACCCTTATGAGTATATTGCCGAGGGCAATACATCGGATATTCTTTTGATGCACGGCAGCACAAAAGATGAATATCACTATTGGCTAAACTACTATGAGGAGAGTATGCGCAATACGCCTCGCGAGGCTTTGATGGGGTTATATAAGCATGTATACCGATTAACCGATGCTGAGATTGATGAGTTGTATCAGTGTCATTCGGATTACAATCCGGATAAAAGTAAATCAGATAACTATATCGATATAGCTACCTGGGGCCACTTCCGCTCCACACATGCGCGTTTGTCTGCAGCCCAGTCACAACATAGCCCGACATGGGAATACTTGTTTGAATGGTCTTCTCCGGCGCACCCCGAAATGGGGTCATATCATGCCATTGAAATCCCCTTTGTTTTTCATATTGAAGAAGATGAAATTTACGGGGACAACCCACCCATAACATTAATAAAGAAGGTTCATAATGCGTGGATCAGTTTTGCTCGCAATGGTGACCCCAACCATACTGATCTTCCGGTATGGCCACAATATAACGAGAGAGAGAAACCCAAAATGGTTATTAATGTAATCCCGCGCGTGGAAAATGATCCAGATGGGGTTTTGCGGGAAAAGTGGGAAGAGGTTATGGGTTAAATTATTAGATAGATACATTATAAAGCCCAAACATGGCGTGGAGCAGATGCCTAAAATAGTGCCTCTCAAAAAAATCCTTTCTTATGAACGGTTTTTGCTTTTTCCGAAGTTTTTGGTCAGCTACTTCCTTGGTGCGCGACTCAATTTCCATCTCATCAGGGTACGTCCAATCATCTCTTCCCGAATCGGACGCTTTAGGACTTTACTGAGCAATACATTTAATCCAATTTCCCTGTGATGGTCGCCATCTGTAACTCGCCAATCCCCGTTGGGACCTGTGACAGAAAGGTACTGTCAAGTCCAATTCCACGCGACCCTTCTTGTGTAAGGAAATCTGGGGAGCTGACTGGGCACCGGAATTCTAGATCAGCTTACTTCTTTAGTGCACGACTCAAATTTATTTTGATTCCGGATTCGTTACCGCCTTACTTTTAATCAATTTTTATATTTGTTACTACATAACAACCTGGATGATTAAGTGCTTGACAGTTTGAAGTTGTGCAAAAAATGAGAGCCTTTCACAGTCAAGGCTGGGTAAATGCGCTTCGCACTCAATTTTTCTTGTCTTCATAGCGCGTTTACTTAACAACGAATTTACCATCTTTTATCACATATCTGACATTATCTTTATCCAGAAGCACTTCAATGTCCGAAACGGGATTTTAATCTGACAACCAAAAGATCAGCCAGCTTACCCTTTTCTACAGTCCCTACTTTATTACCGATGCCACATACTTCAGCGCCATGTTTGGTGGCAGCAGTAATGGCTGCAAGAGGTGTCATATCCAGGACCTCAACTAGCAATTTTATTTCACTGATGTTGAACTTGCCGTATGGTATTACTGAATCAGCCCAGGTATCTGTGCCAAGC
>JAFDFH010000342.1 GCA_019309945.1 Deltaproteobacteria bacterium | reverse complement strand
CTTCGGTATCTCAACGAACCGGAATTTTATTTTAATTCTGAGGAGATTGATGTCGACGCGGGCAAGATTTGGCTTGGGGCCGCGGACGATACGGTCTTTCGGAAACGGGGCGTTGAGTTCGTTGATGGTTCGGCCCCTGGATTTGCAGCAATAGTGGGAGCTGGTCCTGACCCGGAGACCGCCAAAATGATTGTGGAAGAATACCAGAAAAGGAGCCTTTACATTTTCCTTGCAGCGA
Source organism: Deltaproteobacteria bacterium (assembly GCA_019309945.1). Taxonomy (GTDB): domain Bacteria; phylum Desulfobacterota; class Desulfobacteria; order Desulfobacterales; family JAFDFH01; genus JAFDFH01. The sequence continues at coordinate 3,262 of JAFDFH010000342.1, read as the reverse complement.
ACCAGAATGGAACCAGCGTATCCGAGCAGCTTATTGAAGCCGGTGTCCAAATCGGCTGGAATACCCGGATCGTACCCTTTGGCCCGGATATCTCTTCGGCCATATTTGCCCTGGGTTTTGCAAACCGGGTCGCCATGGCTTTTGGGGGTGTTCAGCCCGGTGACTATAAAAAGATTCTTCTTTACAACAAGGACCGGGTTTTTGCCTTTGTCAACGCCCTGGGGGATGTGGGCACCGATTGGGCGGCAGCGGCGGCAGGCTGTGTAAACTGGGGTTTTCCGACCCTGGCGGATACGGATATTCCCGAAATTCTTCCGACCGGTATCTGTACCTATGAGCATGTTGTAGCGAATGTGACCCATGAAGAAATGGTCCAGAAATCCGTTGAGGTCAGGGGACTGAAAGTCGCTGTTTCCTCAATCGAAATTCCATGTTCCTTTGGCCCGGCCTACGAAGGTGAACGGGTCAGGGGGCCGGATCTGTATTGCCAGATGGGCGGGGGTAAAACCCAGTGCACCGAGCTCGCTAAAATGGCCCAAATGAACGAAATCGAAGATGGCAAAATACAGATCGTCGGTCCCGATATTTCCGATCTGAAGGCAGGCGACACCTTTCCCCTGGGTATTTTTGTTCAGATTGCCGGCCGTGAGTTCCAGATCGATTTCGAGCCGATTCTGGAACGTCAGATTCACCATCTGGTGAATTACATCCAGGGCGTCATGCATATCGGCCAGAGAAATATTTCCTGGATTCGGGTGAGCAAGGGGGCCGTGGAAAAGGGCTTTACCTTAAAGGATATCGGTGTGGTGCTGCATGCCAAGTACCACCAGGATTTTCAAAAAATCGTGGACAAGGTTCAGGTCACCCTTTACACCCAAAAAAAGGACGTTGACAAACTGACCAAAAGGGCAAGGAGTGATTACAAGAACCGGGATGAACGTGTCGAGGGTATGACGGACGAAGGAGAGGAAATCTATTACTCCTGCACCCTCTGCCAGTCTTTTGCCCCCAGCCATGTATGTACGGTCAGCCCGGAAAGAACAGGGCTTTGCGGGGCATACAACTGGATGGACTGCAAGGCATCCTTTGAAATCAACCCGACGGGGCCGAATCAACCCATTGAAAAGGGGGAATGCCTTGATCCTGTTTTGGGACAATGGAAAGGGGTAAATGAATTTATTTACAACGCGTCTCGAGGTGCTATCGACCATTACAATTTTTACTCCATGATTAAAGATCCCATGACCACCTGCGGGTGCTGCGAATGTATCGCGGCACTGCTTCCGGCCTGTAATGGTGTGATGACGACCAGCCGAGAATATGTCGGAGAAACGCCCTGCGGCATGAAGTTTACCACCCTGGCGGGTGTCATGGGCGGCGGAGCGTCCTCAGCGGGTTTTGTGGGTCACTCAAAGTACAATATTACCCAGCGAAAGTTTATTTTGGGGGATGGTGGCCTTCTCCGTATGGTCTGGATGCCCAAGATGCTGAAAGAAGAAATCAAAGAGCGGATTGACAAACGCGGTGAAGAACTAGGCTGTCCAGATCTCTACGACATGATCGCGGATGAAACCGTCGGAATCACCGAGGAAGAGATTCTTCCCTTCCTTCAGGAAAAAGGCCACCCGGCCATTTCAATGGATCCGATTATTACTGAATAATTATAAAAAGGGAAAAATTGCGGATTGCCTAAGAAAAAAAAGGAATTTGAAACCCGCAATTCGATAGAAGGAGACAAAAATGGCATTAACCGGAATTCAGATTTTTAAACTCCTGCCCAAAACCAATTGCAAAGAATGTGGTGTTCCCACATGTTTGGCGTTTGCCATGAACCTGGCTTCAGGAAAGGCTGAGCTTGACAGCTGTCCCTATGTTTCCGACGAGGCCAGGGAAAAACTGGCCGAAGCTTCGGCTCCGCCAATTCGTCCGGTTGCAATTGGAAAGGGCGTCCGGTCCTTCACAGTAGGGGGCGAGACGGTACTGTATCGCCACGAGAAAACTTTTTTCAACCCCACGGCAATCGCAGCCCTTTTAGGTTCCGATATTGCAGATACCGATCTTGAAGCCAGGCTAAAAATATGGAACGCGTTTCAGTACGAACGAGTTGGATTAAATCTCAGGCCCGAGCTGATTGCCTTAAAGGATGTAAACGGCGACAAGCAGGCTTTTGCTAAAAAAGCCCAAACAATTGCTGAAACCTCGGAATTCAACCTTGTCCTGATGGCTGATAACGCGGAGGTCATGAAGGCCGGAATAGCGGCCTGCAAATTCAAAAAGCCGCTCTTATATGCTGCGACAGCGGTGAATAGCGATGATTTTGGCGCCCTTGCCAAGGAAAACGAACTGCCCCTTGCTGTTCGGGCGGATTCAGTTGAGGAGTTGATTCCACTCATCCAAAAACTCACCGAAATGGGCCTGAAAGACCTTGTACTCGATCCGGGAAGTAGAGAAATCAAACCGTCCCTTGAGGACATGGTAGCGATCAGACGCGCGGCTCTGAAAGCTGGAAACAAGACGCTTGGATTTCCGACGATTGCATTTCCCTGTGAAATGGCTTCAAATCTGGAACTGGAAACCCTCATCGCAGGAATGTATATTGCCAAGTATGGCGGGATTGTCGTTCTATCCGATTTCGCCGGTGAAAGTTTGTTCCCGCTTCTGTTAGAACGTCTGAATATTTTTACCGATCCCCAGAGGCCCATGACCGTGACCGAGGGAATTTATGAGATTGGCAACCCCGATGAAAATTCACCGGTTTTGGTTACCACCAATTTTGCACTGACATATTTTATCGTGTCCGGTGAGATTGAAAGCAGCAAAGTTCCGGCCTGGCTGCTGATCAAGGATGCTGAAGGTCTTTCTGTTATGACGGCATGGGCGGCAGGCAAATTTTCAGGTGATGATGTTGGCATATTTGTGAAAAAATGTGGCATAATGGATAAAGTCAAGCATAAGGAATTGATTATTCCCGGTTATGCGGCTGCAATCGCCGGCGACGTCGAAGAGGAGTTGCCCGGATGGACGATTCAAGTCGGGCCCCGGGAGGCGGCCCATTTACCCGCACACCTCAGGGCAAGATAAAAGTGGTAGGTGGACATTAGAATTTAGATTTTCTCAGAATTTCGTGCTTCGAATTTCAAAATAAGGAGGGGGCGCTATGCTTCTTATCGGTGAAAGTTTAAACGTAATATCTAATAAGATTGGTACAGCATTCAAGGAACGTGATCCCAAACCGATCCAGGAAGAAGCCCTTTTACAAAAG
>JAFDFH010000341.1 GCA_019309945.1 Deltaproteobacteria bacterium | reverse complement strand
AGAAGGTTTTCTCGCATTGTGGAAAAAAATGTTCGGCTTCAGGATAGGCGAGTTCCAGATGAATTACTCCTTTCAACACTGGATCAACGACTTTCTGATGGCAATCTTCTTTTTTGTTATAGGGCTGGAGGTTAAGCGTGAGCTGGTGTTGGGTGAACTGCGGGACATAAAGCGTGCGGCTCTACCCATAATCGGCGCGATCGGTGGCATGCTTGTGCCGGCTTTGATCTATTTCACTCTCCAGCACGGCAGTCCGGCAGAACGGGGCTGGGGCATTCCCATGGCCACGGATATCGCATTCGTTGTTGGTTGCCTGGTCGTACTTGGTTCCCGAATTCCTAACAGCCTGAGGGTGATGCTGCTCTCGCTGGCGATTGTAGATGATATTGGAACCATTTTGGTGATCGCTATCGGCTACACGAAGAGTCTTAATCTAAATGCTTTGGTGCTCGGACTTCTTGGTATTGCATGTTTACTCGGACTGATGAAGCTTGGGGTTCGCAATGTCGCCGTTTATTTAGGGGTCGCTCTTCTCATATGGTTAGGTTTCCATGAATCCGGAATCCATGCCACCATAGCCGGAGTAATTGTCGGCCTTCTCACCCCCACAAGAGCCTGGATCAACGAGGGACGCCTGCGTAAAATCGTTAATAGAAGCATGTCTTTTCTACAGGGCGAAGGCTGGCGTTCCTCGTCTGAGCGATATGCTGCCCTCCGCCGGATGGAGCAGGCTGCACGCAAAACCATTTCTCCCCTCGAACGTTTTGAAACGTATCTCCACCCATGGGTCGGCTTTGTTATCATGCCTGTTTTCGCGCTGGCAAACGCCGGCGTTACGATTCGGGTATCGGATTTTACTAATCCAGTTGCAATTGCAGTCATAATGGGGCTTTTTATGGGAAAGCCGGTTGGAATTGTTCTTTTCAGTTGGGTGGGTGTAAAATCAGGTCTTGCGAAATTGCCCGAGGGGGTTAGCTGGAGTATGATTACCGGGGGCGGCTTTCTGGCTGGAATTGGATTTACCATGGCCATTTTTATTGCAAACCTGGCGCTGGATGGTAATCTGCTCAGCGCTGCCAAGGTTGGAATCCTCTCAGGGTCGGTTCTCAGCGCTGTCGTGGGGGTGATTCTCCTGCTTCTTTTTCAGCCAAAACGTGAACAGGTCAAGTGACAGAACGCAGAAAATCGATCTGGCTCGTGCAACTTTTCTCCCCCTGCCTGGTAAGGTCAATATGTTGGAATCCAGATCAAAATATCCCGCCCAGTTCTTTAATGATACCGGTCCGTATGGCATTGAGGTGGATATAACGAACCAACTCCAGTAAATAAGGGGCTTCTTCAAAAAGAATTGATTTGCCTGCCATGTTAAATGCGTTTGTGTTTGACATTGACAGGCCGTGGATGCATTGAGAATAATTTGAGAAAATCTTATTGTAGCCACTTATTTAACTGGGTTACCGATTTTGAAAAAGCTGACCATGTCGTTTATATTAGAAACATAACCATAGCTTTGCCAAAATTGCAGATACGGTTTGTATATCACAGCGATTATAGCGGTGTCAAAAGCTCATATATATAGCAGATATACCCACCGAATCGGAAAGAACCGGAATTGATGATATCACAAAGTTTTTTGGCTCTTGATTATTCCAGGTTTGTTGGAGGTATATGCAATTTTAAAAACGCACCTTCTTTGCCGATTCACAGCAGATATTTAAAATCCCGAGTAATTGATAGCTTAACTCTATGATTTGGGATAGACTTATATGTTGTTTAGGTTAATATCAAAGCTGTATGGGCATTTTTATGATTTCACTCCACCGGTGAGAATGGGTAAATCCCGTAATCGGGAACTCCGAGGTATTCGTCATTCTTTTCGGGAGTTCCCTCTGGATTGCGATAAACAGGCCAGCAGTCCTTTAAGCCCTCATAAAGTTTGTCCCACTGATCGCAGAGCATATCGTCCTCGATCCAACTCTTGCCGGTGTCAGAGCCGTCGCCACCACGAATTGTAGCTTTCCCGTCCTTGGTACGTTCGACCCACCATTGCTTTCCAGTCATAAAAGCGATTCCAGTCACCTTATGCCCGAAGAACAATTTCCTGATTTCCTTTCCGGTCAGCTTGTGCTCCATGGATATCTTATAAAACCCAGAGGGTTCTCCCGGTATACCTGCCTTAAGCCAATACTCGGCCACACGCTCCGCAACTTGGAGATCCTTAGTGGGAAACATGTACATAACAAATCTCAAGTTTTTCATCGTGGCCGGCCACCCTTCGGTAACTTTATCGAGCGCAGCCCGGGCCTCTTGGACGCGGCCGGCGTGAGCATAGGCGATCAAAAGAGCTCGTAAAACAGACTTATTTTTAGGGTTGTACTCAATAGCCCTTTCTAAGAAAGCTATTGCTTCTTCCCATCTTCCTCTAACGACCTCGACCAGGCCGCGTAAGTATGCCATTCAATGCACGCAACCAGGATCGGCCCTACCCATCCTCTTAGTAAAATCAACGGCGTCATCCAATCTACCGGCAAACAACGATACAAAGCCCATTGTCTGGTTGCTTTTGACATTGTTGGGATCGATGGCCACGGCTCGCATGGCATGATCGATGGCCTTTCCGTGCTGACGCTGAAACAAATACATCCAAGCAGCATTCCGGTGAGCGATGCTTGTAGGATTCTTCGGGGCTTTTTGGAGGTAATTAACCCTCCGTACGCGTGCGAGTCGATACGATATGCCCAGTTTCCTTTGAAATCCCATATAAGTTCCATACCAATATGTTTCCGCTAGCGCAGCATAAGCCCGACCATAGTTGGGATCCAATTCGATGGCCTTCTCAAACCATGGAACCGCCTTGGCATAACGGTCGGGGTCCATGCGTAAAGTAAGGTCAGAGCCTTTCAAGAAAGCGTCGTAAGCTTCAATGTTATTCGTCTCTTTTTGGGCGAGGAGTTCTTGTTCATTTTCTGTCAATTTCAGTGCCAGGGATGTAACGATCTTCTGGGTGATTTTATCTTGAAGGGCAAAGATGTCGTGGGTGGTACCGTCGTAGCGCTCTGCCCAGAGATGATGCCCGGTGGTGGAATCGATTAGCTGCGCGTTGATTCGCACACGGTTCTCTGCCTTGCGGACGCTCCCTTCAAGCACGTATCGTACACCAAGCTCCTCTGCAATTTGCTTAGTTTTTACAGACTTTCCTTTGTAGGTGAACGATGAGTTACGGGAGATGACTAAGAGACCAGGGATTTTTGACAGATCGGTAATCACATCTTCGCTCATTCCGTCACTAAAATATTCCTGTTTTGGATCTTCACTCATGTTTTCAAAGGCCAGCACGGCAATGGAAGGTTTATCAGGCAAGGGAAACGCCATCTTTTCAACAGAGACGACTTCTATAGGAGGAGGACGGAAATACAAATCCCACAAAATCGCAGCTGCAACTCCAAGAATCAACATCACCGAAGCAGCAAAAAAGAAATTCCGCCTATGCTTAGGAATCGCT
>JAFDFH010000054.1 GCA_019309945.1 Deltaproteobacteria bacterium | reverse complement strand
GAATGCGTTCATCAACAGTACAAAAACATGAAGGCCAAATTTCCAATTTCTCTTTTCTAATTTCAACGTTCCGTGAACGGTTACACTTCGGTATCGTTATCTGTTTCGAGCTGCTCTCATCGTCTGATGCACTGCGAACCGTTGCCAAACAAAATTGGAATGCCGCAACAATACGTATTTAGTGCCCCAAACCTGCAACCTAAAAGATTCTGAGGCCTATTCCATGGCGCTGCGCTGGTTCAAAAAGAAAACCGAATCCGAAAAAGAGATCGCCGATCAGCCCCAATCCTCTGAACAGGAGCGAGCAACAACGGATTCATCCGAACCCATCGGTTTTGTTAAACGACTCAGAAAAGGCCTGGCCCAAACCCGCAAAATCCTTACAACCGATATCGACAAACTCTTTACAGGGAAAAAGAATATCGATGATGACCTGTTAGAAAAGCTTGAAGAGTTATTGATAACTGCGGATATCGGTGTACAGACAACCGTGGAATTGATTGAGCGGATTTCAAAAAAATCTTTGACAATTTCAGACGCCGATAATTTGAAAGCGGCATTAAAAGAAGAAATTCTTTCCTATCTGCAATCGGACACTCCAAAAGCTGAAAAGGCTTTTGCCAAACCCCATGTCGTTATGGTGTTAGGTGTTAACGGCGTCGGTAAAACCACCACCATCGGGAAACTGGCAGCAAGATCCGTAGCCGACGGCAAAAAGGTCCTCATTGCTGCTGCCGACACCTTCCGCGCCGCCGCCGTTGAACAACTTACCATATGGGCCGAAAGAGCAGGTGCGGAAATCGTGAAGCACAAAGGTAACGCAGACCCGGCGGCGGTTGCCTATGATTGTGTTGAGGCCGCCGTGGCACGCGAAGCGGACCTTGTTTTCGTCGATACGGCGGGGAGACTCCATACCAGCGTAAACCTGATGGAAGAACTAAAAAAAATAAAGCGAACCATTTCGAAAAAACTCCCGGATGCCCCCCACGAAATCCTTCTCGTTCTTGATGCAACCACAGGCCAGAATGCTTTGTCCCAGGCCAAATTATTCAATGATGCACTGGAGGTTACCGGAATTGCCCTTACGAAGCTGGATGGAACCGCCAAGGGGGGTATTGTTGTCAGCATTTGCAGCACCCTAAAAATATCGCTGGAATATATCGGTATCGGGGAAAACATCGAAGACCTGCAGGACTTTGACCCCATCCAGTTTGTGAACGCCCTGTTTTAGCAATGCACTTTAATCCATAGGTGCATAATAATTATGTTGTGCTTTTGTGACCGGAAATAATTCTGAAAAATACCCGTTATGGATGCAGTCCTGGCGCAGGTTAACATCAGACATTAAAAAAAAGCGCCTAGATGCCGAATTCTATTGACATTGGGAAAAAGCTGCTGTATGAACACACGGATGATCGGGGATCGCTTAAGTATTAACCACAAAAAAGAGGGGGGAAAACAACTATGACAAAGGCAGAATTAGTTGAAAAGATGGCAAATGACGCGGGTATTTCGAAGGTTGCGGCATCAGCTGCACTAAGTTCTTTTATGGAAGGCATTGCAAAAGCTCTGAAGAAAAAGGATGGCAAGGTCACGTTGGTCGGTTTTGGTACTTTTTCTAAGATTCGTCGCAAAGCCCGAAAAGGACGTAATCCTCAAACTGGCGCTGCTATTAAAATTAAAGCATCCAACGTGGTAAAATTCAAGCCCGGCAAGAAGCTTAAAGAATCCGTTTAAACAGCTTTTAAAAGAGGCGGTTTATTGAAAAAAGATAAACCGCCTCTTTTTTTAAGCCCAACCCGCAGACCCATTAAAAAGGGTCCCCGTACCTAATTTTAAAGTCTTCGAACTCACCGCGATAGGCTTCCCATTTCACATCCACATGGTTTACGCTTGCAGATGGTGGGCCCTCTTTACACCATTCAAGAATCGACCTAACACGTGCTTCATCCCCTTCAAACATTGCTTCAACCGTCCCATCACTTTTGTTGCGCACCCATCCGCAAACACCGTACCGGTCGGCGGCTCGGAGTGTCTCCATCCTGAAAAAGACGCCTTGAACCCTGCCACTGATGATGGTATGGGCGCTTACTTTTTTTTTCATACGCACCTCACACGGTTCCATGAACTGATACGGGTGTTAGGTCATTCACTCAATAGGGCCTTGAAGGTTGCTTCATCAATAATTTCAACATTAAGATCCCTTGCCCGGCCAACCTTTGACCCCGGGGATTTACCGACAACCAGATAGTCGGTTTGCCTGCTTACGGAAGCGCTGATCTTGCCCCCGGCGGTTTCAATCAATTTTCTTGCTGCGCTCCTTGTCATGCTGTCAAGGGTACCGGTAAGAACAAAAACTTTCCCGACCATCATCTTTTCGCGATCAGGAGAATCATGGGTAATTTGCAAACCGCAATCGATAAGCCTGTCGATGATATTTTTATTTTCATCATGGTTAAAAAAATTTACGACGCTCTCAGCCACGACCGGTCCGATCCCGTCGATACCTTTAAGAGTCTCAGACGTTGCCCTATAAAGTCTTTCCAGATTTTCAAATCTATCCGCCAGAATACCCGCAATATGCTCCCCAACATGTCGGATACCCAGGGAATAAAGCAAGCGGCGGAAAGTGATCGCCTTGCTGTTTTCAATAGAATTTTTAAGGTTTTCCGCTGATTTGGGTCCCATCCTTTCCAGGCTTTGCAATATATTTTGGTCCAGGCTAAAAATATCGGCATAAGAAAACAGCAACCCCTTTGCAACCAGTTGTTCAACCAATTTATCTCCCAGACCTTCGATATCAAAAGCTCCCTTTGAAGCGAAATGCTTGATCCGCTCTTTCACCTGGGCAGGGCAACTGGTATTAATACACCTCGATATCGCTTCAGCTTTTTCACGAACAATCGCAGAACCGCATACCGGGCAGCAGCGCGGCATGCTAAACTTGCTTTCTGCTCCTGTCCGCTGCGACTTGATTACTTTGACAACTTCGGGAATCACATCTCCAGCCCGCTGAACAAGAACGGTATCGCCTATTCTTATGTCTTTTCTCTCAATTTCATCTTCGTTATGAAGTGTTGCCCGGCGCACCATTACCCCGGCAATATTAACCGATTGCAATTGGGCCACCGGGGTCATTGCACCCGTTCGTCCCACCTGAACGGTTATCTTTTTTATCCGGGTTGTTTCCTGAATGGCTTTAAATTTAAAAGCAATGGCCCACCGCGGATTCCGTGAAGTTGCTCCGAGTATCTTCCGTATCGATAGGCTATCGACCTTAACCACAACACCGTCGATATCATAAGGTAATAGATTGCGCTTTTCATCAAGTTCACGGTAGTAATTCAAAACCGCCTCAATTGGGATCTTGGGCCGGACAAGCGGGTTAACTCTAAGTCCCAGTCGCTTCAAAAAACACAGTGTTTCCCAATGGGATTCCAGTACGTTAGGGGCCACGTTCCCAACCCCGTACAAAAATATTTCCAAGGGCCGTTTGGCGGTAACACTTGAATCAAGCTGTCTTAAAGATCCTGCGGCGGCATTGCGCGGATTGGCAAACAGAGCTTGATTATTTCTTAAGCGCTCATCATTCAGACGTTTAAATCCCTTATGGCCGATGAAAACTTCTCCCCTTACTTCAAGCAGTGACGGTAGCTTTGCTCCTTCCCCGGCTTGCAGTAAAAGCGGAACAGAGCGGATGGTCTTTACATTTGATGTAATCAGTTCACCGTTCACACCGTCACCGCGCGTGGAGGCTTTGCTCAGTCTTCCGTTGGCATAGACAATCTCAACCGCAACACCGTCCATCTTCGGTTCGGCGGTGTATATTATTTTATTATCCGTATCGAGAATTTTTTTTACACGGCTGTCAAAATCAATTAAATCGGAATCAACAAATCCGTTATCCAGGCTCAGCATGGGGATGGAATGGGCAACCGTTTCGAATTTGTCGAGGGGCGGTGCGCCGACCCGTTGTGAAGGCGAGTCCGGGCTTGCAAGCTCGGGCCAGGCTTTCTCAAGCGCTATCAGGGTCTGCATCATACGGTCATACTCGGCATCCGACACTTCAGGATCATCGAGTACATAGTACCGATAATTATGCCTGTGAAGCGCTTTCCTTAAATTTTCAACTTTTTCTATAATAGGAGGGTCTATATGATCTGGCACAAGTTGTGTATTACCTCACATACCACCTGGCGGCTTTCTTCAAAGCGTTCGTCCCTGAACCCGGGCCGCCATTTAAATGTGGAAAGTTCATCGGAAACAACAAGGATACCACCCACGTCAACATCACGGAACTTTCCCACGGTAAAAAGGGCGGACATTTCCATTTCCACAGCCAAAACCCTTTTGTTTTGATAATACTCGACCTTTTCGCGGGTTTCCCGGTATATGGCATCTGTACACCAAACAAGGCCCTCAGAAAATTCAAGATCATTTTCTTTTAAAGTCGCTTTGATCTTTTCCGAAATATATAAAGACGGCCGTGCCATACCGTTCTCGTCCGGATGATAATGTTTCGACGTACCTTCATCCATAATGGCGGATGTCGGAAGAATGATATCACCAATTTTAATATCCGGAGAAACTGCGCCGCACCATCCAAAAAATATGATTTTCCGGGCGCCCCATGTGATAAGCGTTTCAATGAGCATGGTCGCGTAAGGTGCACCGATAAAAGGACCTGCTATGGAAATACATTCAGGGTGGTCATTACCGACATATAGCCGGCTCATGAACAATCTGATTTTTTGGTCCTCACGAAATTTCATCAAGCTGCAAAGTGACTGCAGATCGGCCTCACTGCCCGCCATCACGACAACATCTCCCAGATTAGGGGACTTATTCCCCTTTTTGGGATTAAGGATAGCATCCTTCTTGTCCGGAGTTCGTTGCTCGTATTTTTTGAAGCGTGTCTTCATATGCGCTTCTGCCATTAGGAGCTATTTTTATACGGTCTTATCCTTGGGGTCCGGCCAGATGCGAGAGCTCATCTTTGACTTCATCAATAATATCATACAGCCACATGACGTCCTCGATTGTGAGACGCCCTGATTTTCTCTGGGATTCGGTGCCATCTTTTTTTTTGAAAATCCTCGGCCCGATCTGAAGCTTCGGCTCACCATCGCCATACCGATTGATAGAGACCATAAGCCCGGTTTCATCGCACGTCCACTTCTTTAAGGCTTTATCTAATTCAGGATTAAAAGGCATTTTTTACTCCTATTGGTTTTAAGTTTGATGAACTCGTAAAAAGTCCGATTTAGACGGTTTTGTAAAAAGTTCAAATTTAAGGCGTGCAAATTTCGTAATCATGAGGCGTACTTATCGTACGTTGAATGATTGCGAAATGCAGCACAACGCAGAAGTTGGACTTTTTACGAAACCGTCAAGTTTATCTCATCAAACAAGGCTTTGTTAAAACTGATTTAGCGGTACTGATCTTTTACGTCAGTGCACCTGCTTTGTCAATAATCGGAAGGGATCGAAAATTTTTAATTGTGTGCGCTATCCGGACGATTAAAGAATCCGGGTCTAGAACGCCCGGCTTGGGTTTACCTCTTCATGTCGATATCTTTGAAAAATCCGCGAACTTACCAAAAAGAGCGGCAATATGTCCAAGCATTGTGAGTCTGTTTTTGCGAATTCCCATATCCTCGGTAAGCACCATCACCCCGTCAAAAAAAGCATCCACGTCATTACGAAGTGAGGCCACATCCAAAAGCGCCCGGTCAAAAAATCCTTTGCCCAGATTTTTTGACACGTTTCTTTTTACTTTTTTATAGGTTAAGTATAGGGTGGACTCGCATTCATGTTGAAACAGGTTTTCTTCCACCGGTGATAGGCCACCGGCACTTTCAAAAACACCGGCCTGTTTTAAAATATTGACCACCCGTTTAAAAGCGATGGCAAGGGGGTCGAAATCAGATGCGGATTTGAGATCTTCAAGGGCATGCACCCTGCGCCATATATTCGGCACATGATCGGCTGAAACATCCACGACCGCAGCAATGACATCTTTTGAAAAACCGTCTTCAGTTAAGAGATGGGCCATACGGCTCTGCAGAAAATTGTATACCCTGTTGATCATTGCTTTGACTTCCTGACCACTTTTAATGTCGAAGAGCGTTATACTCTCTTCGATGAGTTCCCTTAAGGAAAATGAGAAATCATTATGCAGTATGATCTGAACGACGCCAATGCCTTGACGTCGAAGTGCGTATGGATCAGAAGCACCCGTAGGGATGAGCCCCGCGCAGAAACATCCGCAAATCGAATCGATCTTGTCGGCAATACTTAGAATGGCCCCTGTAAGGGTTTCAGGAAGGGGGCCGCCCGAGTAAGTGGGTCGGTAATGTTCTTCAATCCCAGCCGCGGTTTCATCGTCTTCCCCCGCAACAGCGGCATAGACTCTCCCCATAACACCCTGTAGTTTCGGAAATTCAACAACAACCTGGCTTACGAGATCGGCTTTGCATAATAAGGCCGCCCGCAAAACCCGATTTTTCAGATCAGAATGATATCCCAAAACATCCACAAGAAATCCGACAAGCTTTTGAACCCGCAATACTTTTTGGTGCATGGTGCCGAGCTTCGCCTGGAAAAGAACACCCTTTAACTTTTCAACCTGATCCTCAAGGGGAACCTCTAAATCGGCCTTGTAAAAGAATCGAGCATCTTCAAGCCGGGCTCTGATCACCCGTTCATGACCGTTTGCCACCAAATTCATATCTTTTGTGAGGGTATTATTGACTGCAATAAAGCTGGGCATTAGCTTGCCGTTCGCATCAATCACGGCAAAATATTTCTGATGCTCGCGCATGGCTGTAATTAAAATTTCCTTCGGGAGTTCCAAAAATTTTTCTTCGTATTTTCCGACCACCGGGACCGGATATTCAACAAGGTTGGTTACGATATCTAAAAGTTCCTCATCCGGTAAAATGCATCCGCCGACACTAACGGCAGCTTTTGTAATTTCACGTTCAACCCATTTTTTTCGTTCCTGGACGTCGATGAGCACATGCGCGCTACGCAACTGTTCCTTATAATCTCCGGAAGCAGCAATCCTGATTCGTCCAGGGCTCATGAAACTGTGTCCGTAAGTATATCTTCCGCTTTTGATCCTGCCCAAATTAAAGGAAACAATCTTGTCTCCCAGAAGCGCGAGAATCGAATGTATGGGTCGGGCGAACGCGATTGACAGATCAGCCCATCGCATGGTTTTGGGAAACGGTGTGGCCAGAATCAATTCAGGCAGGATATCCTTGAGAATCGTTCGTGTGGCAAGTCCCGGTTCCATCTTCTTCCCACAAAGATAGGTCCCCTTTTCCGTCTTTTTAATGGTCAAGCGGTTTACCGGAATCCCCACCTTTTCGGCAAATTTCTCTGCGGCCACACGCGGTTTGCCCTGTTCATCAAACCCAACACGTTCCGGAGGTCCAATAATCTCTGTGGTTAACGATTTTTGTCTTGACGCCACATCTGTGACTTCCACCGCCAGTCTTCGCGGGGTTCCGTATACAACGGCCCTGCCATGTTCAATGCGGGCCTCGCTCATTTTTTTTAAAAGCCCTGACGCAAGCGCAGTTAGGGCCGGTTCGATATACCCTGCAGGAATCTCCTCCGAACCTATTTCAAGCAATAAATTATCCATATCCGCCTCAACTTCAGGTTACAGGTTCTGCAATTTCCTCTATTTCATAAGCGGAAACCCGATCGTTTCCCGCTGCCCCAAATACGCTTCAGCACAGGCCCTAACCAGATTTCTGATCCGTGCAATATAACCGGTCCTCTCCGTGACACTAATGGCTCCGCGAGCATCCAGGAGATTAAATGTATGTGAACATTTCAAGCAGTATTCATAAGCCGGCAGAACGAGTGCTGCTTTAATGATCCGCTCGGCTTCTGATTCATATTGGTTAAAAAGATTCAGCAGCATCCTGATATCGGCTTGCTCAAAATTATAGGTGGACTGTTCCACTTCCTGGCGGTGATGGATATCCCCGTAAGTAATGTGGGCGTTCCACTTCAGATCGTAAACATTGTCGATTCCTTGCAGATACATGGAGATACGTTCCAGCCCATAGGTAAGTTCCACCGAAATCGGATGTAATTCCATACTTCCAGCCATCTGAAAATAGGTAAATTGCGTGATTTCCATGCCGTCCAGCCATACTTCCCATCCCAGTCCGGACGCACCGAGGGTAGGAGATTCCCAATCGTCCTCAACAAATCTTATGTCGTGTTCAAGGGGATCGATACCCAGAACCTTCAAGCTCTGAAGGTATTGTTTCTGGACATCAACAGGCGAAGGCTTCAGGAGGACCTGATACTGGTAATAATGTTGTAATCGGTTCGGGTTTTCACCGTAACGTCCATCCGTGGGTCGTCTGGAAGGCTGAACATATGCGACATTCCAGGGCTCAGGGCCAAGGGCCCTCAGGAGCGTTGCGGGATGAAATGTCCCGGCCCCGACTTCCATATCATAGGGTTGCACCAGCACACATCCCTTGCGCGTCCAAAACGTTTGTAAAGATAGGATAACTTCCTGAAAATTCATTCTTCTTTCCTTTATCCGTAGATAGCATTACCCGTTTGTTAATGTATGGTTAAACATACCAGCGGAGTCATCCGGTAATTTTTTTCAAAGCGGGCAACTGTTCGATGCCGTTTAGGGCGGCTTACATAGACCCGAACTGCATAAATTGTTGATTGCAGCCTGTTTGTGCTAAGCAACACACTCATTTTAGATCCCGTGCGCGGGTCTATGTTAGGCGCCCTTAACGGCAAGTTTTGGCCGTATTGAAAAAAATTACCGGATGGCGCAGCGGGCCTATCGGAACATATTGAGAAGTTACCAAGTTACAAGCTACAGGACACCCCTTCAGTATCAATCCTGACATTAAGCAGGCCGGCCTCTTTTCTTTCTTTAAGAATTTTCTTCCACCGACTCTTCAACTGCAAGATATCCTCGATCTCACCCAGTGCCCATACACAGCCGCCCCCACCGGCACCGGTAAACCTCACCCCACATTGGTTTTCGAGAGCGGAACGGCACAATTTTGCTCCCATTTCATCAAACACCTCGGGTGTCATCTTCCGCCGTAAGGCCGTTTCCATATTCATTGCTGTTGCCGCTTCAACAAAATTTCTCTCTTTTAGAGCGGCAACAAATGTTCGGGTACATTGGACGATGTCACTCCAAATTCCACGGGACCGGCCTGAAAGAAACTGCCGTATCCATATGCCGTTGATATTTTTCGATTCATGGGGGAGGCCACAATATGCCAAGAGCAGGTGCTTTTCAAAAACATCAAAAAAGGCTTTTTTGAAAATAGCCTCTTTTTTAAATACCGGTCCCTCAATCTTCCCGGGCCAGTGCCAGGTGTTGACACCTCCATAAACAGCGGCAAGCTGGTCCTGGAGTCCACAGGGCACTCCGGCAATGCTTTCTTCAATCCCGTGGGCGAGCAGGGCGATCCGTGACCTGGAATACGAATTTGCTCCGGTTTTCTCAAGCGCTTTAGTGAATATCGTCACGAGTGCGACCGCTGCTGAAGATGAACCCCCCAGTGCGCTCCTGGGAGGAGATGCGGAATGAATATCGATGTGCACCCCCTCAATTCTGAAATAGGCAGCGATGGCGAAAATAAGCCCTAAGGGATGATCAAAAGGCACTCGATCAAGAGGAAATTCCGCAGTCTCAAAACCTTTCGAAGAAACCTTCACCCGGCCGTCACGATAGGGAAAAAGGCGTACCCGCGTCCTCAAGTCTAAGGCAATATTAAAAGTACAAGGATAAAGGTGGCGGAGGGCATAATAAAAGGTACGGATATCCACTGTCCCACCCATGTCAATCCTGCATGGCGCCGATCCTTCGACGCGCGCGCATTCCAGAATGTCCCTCAGTTTATCTGACATATGTGCTTGTAAAAATTTTTTATTAGAGCCAATTTCAAAACGTCCCATTTTGCCCAATCTATGCGTCAGGCTCAAATTTTAATCCTCGA
>JAFDFH010000053.1:18278-22464 GCA_019309945.1 Deltaproteobacteria bacterium | reverse complement strand
AACCCAGAGATGGTTAAAACTTATTCAGCGTGTACCACTGATTAAAAAAAACCTGATCTACTAAATGATATTTTACAGGAAACAGAAAAATTAATTAAGATTTTCGTTACGAGTATCAAAACGGCCGTTCGACAGGCTCAAGGCCCTGAGCGGAGTCGAAGGGCTGAAAAGAAACAGAAATAGTCGTTGAATGTTCGGTATTGGATGTTTGTTTTTCATTCGATGTTGGACGTTCGATGTTCGATGTTGGACATTCATCTTTTAATATGTTGGACGTTCATCTTTCAAAACAACCCCGTATGGCATAAATGCAACCTGTGAACATTTACAAAGTAAATTAACGCTTATGGGGGTTAGAGGGTGGTTGATCTTAAATGTTGGATCATAGGGCGAGGGTGCTGATGAACGATTTTACAACAGACACTTTCTTCAACGGTCAAATCCGGGTTAAACAATACCGATACGGGTATCGTTTTGCCATTGATGCGGTTCTGCTGGCCTATCATGCCAGGTTAAGTTCCGGAGATAGGGTTGTCGATCTGGGGACAGGCTGTTGTATTATACCCCTAATCCTGGTTTATCGCAATCCAGGTGCAAAAGTTTACGGCGTTGAGGTCCAGGAAGAACTTGGTCGCCTCGCCGCTTTTAATGTCCAAGAAAATTGTATGAGTGACCGTATTTCGATTCTTTGCAGGGATTTAAAAACACTGAACCCGGATATAACTTCCGGACCGGTGGACGTGGTTGTCAGCAATCCCCCTTATCGGAAGGCACAATCCGGAAGGGTCAATCCGGATCAGCAGCGCGCGATCGCGAGACACGAAATCAAGGTCACCCTTTATGATATCGTTGAAGCGTCCCGGCGGTTATTACACACTTCCGGGAGGTTTATTACCGTTTACCCGGCTGAGCGAACCACGGATATTCTCATGCAGATGCGATCCACCCGTATTGAACCCAAGTTTCTTCGAATGATTCATCCCGGCCCGTCGACGGACGCAAAGCTTGTTCTGGTGGAGGGCGTCAAAGGGGGACAGCCGGGTATAAAAATCGCCCCTCCCTTGACGATCCGTCGCAAGGACGGGTCTTATACCGATGAGGTGAAGAAAATGTTCATACCCTAGAGCCAATTTCAAAACGTCCCATTTTGTCCAATCTCTGCGTCAGGCTCAAATTTTAATCCTCGAAATACTAAATGTATTCCTGTGGTTAATCCGCCTCAGGCGGATCGCCTTCCTTGACCTTAAACAAACTGAAACGTTTTGAAACTGGCTCCTTAACTTAATTTATTCAAAACCAGGCCTGTAATGACCTTGGGATAAAAATAGGTTCCCTTTCTCGGCATCACCCGGCCTTCTTCGGCGATACGACGCACCTGCTCAATCTTGGTCGGATTTAAAATAAACGCAATGTCATGTCTGCCGGCGGCCACGGCTTCAACGGCCTCTTGGTCGCTACTCGAATAGGCGATAAGCTTCTCATTGTCCAGCCTGACTTGATCAAAACCAAGAATCTTCATAAATATGAGACGCGTGAGCACAGTTACATCAAGGTCTCTTAATGATTCCGAAACTTCATCCTCTAAGACCTTTTCCATGACATTGCCTTTAAGTTTCAGCAGATAAAATTTCTGCCGGTCCTTCATAAAGATTCCAATATTTGTTTTTGAGGTGTTTGATCTGAGCATTGCAATGAATTCGATCCGGGCGTTTTCGCGCACGTCGTTTTCAAAGGGTATTTTTACGATTTCAAAATAATCAGCCGCTTTTTGAATGAGTGCGGCTCTATCCGTTGCCGAAACTTCATTTAACATGCGGTGCGCCGGCAGAATGATCACCCCCGGATCCTCCATGCTGCTCAGGTACATCATCACATAATTGGCCGGATGGTCCGAAGAAAAATCCGTGATATTTTTCTGAAGCCAGTTCCTGTAGTTAAGGGCGGTTTCATAGCGGTGATGACCGTCGGCGATAAAAATTTTCTTTGCTTGCATTGCCTCTGGGACACGCTGGTGGATATTCACATCGGTGATACGCCAGAGTTTGTGACACTGGTCTTTGTTATCTACAAAATCGATATCCGGATTTTTCCCTGAAACGGCATCCTTTAATAAATTGAGAATTTCATTTTGCTGATCGGAATACATGGAAAAGATGGGGCTGAAATTGGCGCGACATGCCTTTATCAGTTCAAGCCTTTCGGATTTAACTTTGGAGAATGTCCGTTCATGGGGAATTACAATTCCCTTTTCGAAAGGTTCCAGGGCGACCAGCGTGATAAAACCCCAACGGATGATGGGTTTGTTTTCAAAAGAAAATTCAACGGATGTCAGGTAAAACGACGGGAGTTTGTCCTGTACCAGGATGTCTTTGGAAAGCCACTCGGAAAAGAATCCCGCAGCCCTTGTAAATGGATTATTTTCGCTCGTGTCGCTTTCAGTTTTCTTGCCCAGGATCAACCGTATGATGCTCTGTGGGTGGCGGTCGTAGGCTTTTTGCTGGTCTTCTTCGGAAATAACATCAAACGGTGGCGTGACGACACTTGCAAAATTATTTATTTTTTCGGGATTATAGACGACTCCCCGGAAAGGGCTAATTGTTGCCATACTTTTATAACTCCTTAGGTTCCGAGACCTTTGAAAAACGGTAATTTGTTATTTTCTGGATGGCCTGGACGCTTCGCGCCGAGCCATCCAGATATTATTTTATCTGTTTGACGTTTTAAAACCGTTATTGATACTAAAGATGAGTATGCTGTTCAAGTGAAAAATCTTTTGGTGTTTTGATGGATACCTTGTTTGAAGATTTTTTCTACCAGGCGATATTTTAAATACATCCATAAAGTGTTAAAATATTAAAGGGTTTCGGATATGTCGTTAAAGGGAACGCTTGAAGATGCAGACAATCGACATCGACTTGTACAAAACAGCATTAGTTTGGTTATAGGAAGCGAAACATGAATAAAGGATAATAAGATTATTGACAGTTTATAGCCAAAATTATATTGAGACGTACCGGTATTGAAAAGCTTGGAAGTATTGGAGAGGTGGCCGAGCGGCTGAAGGCCCCGCTCTCGAAAAGCGGTATCCTGTCAAAAACGGGATCGTGGGTTCGAATCCCACCCTCTCCGCCATACGGGCACTTCCGGCTGGTCTTACTTGCACTTATCCTTGCGGAGAGATGTCCGAGCTGGCTGAAGGAGCACGACTGGAAATCGTGTGTGCTGCCAAAAGCGGCACCGAGGGTTCGAATCCCTCTCTCTCCGCCAAAATATTAGGTCAAAAATGTATTTGTAAACCCAAAAAGGATTGTCTTCATGTCCTATCTTGTGCTGGCTCGAAAGTACCGCCCCCAAACCTTTGATCAGGTCGTGAAACAGGATCATGTTACGCGGACGTTGACCAATGCGATTTCTTTGGGACGTGTTCCCCATGCAATCCTGTTTACAGGACCCCGAGGGACCGGAAAAACAACGCTTGCCCGCATATTGGCTAAGGCCATGAACTGTAAAGAAGGACCTACGCCGGTACCCTGCAATATATGCAGATCCTGCATTGAGATTACAGCAGGGAATGCGGTGGATGTATTTGAAATCGACGGTGCGTCAAATAATAGTGTGGATCAGATCAGGGCTCTGCGGGAAAATGTCAAATACATGCCTGCAAACAGTCCCTATAAAATTTATATCATCGATGAAGTCCACATGCTCAGCATCGCGGCCTTTAATGCGCTATTAAAAACACTAGAAGAACCACCCCCCCACATTATGTTTATCTTTGCGACGACCGAACCCCATAAGATTCCGATAACGATTCTTTCACGGTGTCAGCGACATGATTTGAGGCGTATTGATATTGAATCGATTGCTGCACATATGGAAATGGTCTGTGCCAAAGAAGGAATAAAGGTTGCCGTTGAAAGTCTGTGGCCCATTGCTCGCGAAGCGTCCGGCAGTATCAGAGATGCTTTAAGCCTTCTGGATCAGGTAATGACTTGTACGGCGGGCACGATTGGGCCCGACCAGATCCTGGACGTCTTAGGCGTGGTCGACCGAAAGCTTATTTTTGATATTGCAGAGGGTATTTTACAAGGAAATATACCTCAACTACTATATATTATAAATGAAATATACAATTATGGCCATGAGATCAAAAAGCTGTATGCCGATCTTATCGAACATTTCAGGA
>JAFDFH010000053.1:0-18239 GCA_019309945.1 Deltaproteobacteria bacterium | reverse complement strand
GATCCATAAACTGGTCGATCTGCCTGCCCATGAAATCGATCGGATGCATGCTCAGATAAAGGGCGTTCCCCAGGCTTTATTGAACCAGATTTTTGATCTTCTTTTCAAGGAGGAGGCCGCGATACGGCTTTCATCACAGCCGAAATTGGCCCTTGAAATGGCGCTTATCAGGATTTTGCAGATAAAACCCGCCTTGCCGATTGATGTGCTTATCGAAAAGCTTGATCATTTAAAAAGAGAATTTCTTGAACTCCCGGAAAATACTATTGCTGAATCTTCTGCAGGACAACGTGATACCCGCAGGGAATCAGACACACACGTTAACAACCTGGGGTTGCATCATACTTCAAGTAATTCAATCCCCACAGGGGAGTCAACCGCACCTTTGGCTGAAGGACCTGTTGATAGCCTTAAAAATCTGGAGGAGACGTGGAACCGATTTTTTGATTTTGTTTCGGAGAGTCACCCTTCCCTGGCTGCGAATCTGACAAAGTGCAGCCTGAAACAACTGACCGGGCAAAGCTTGGAAATTGAAGTCAACGGTAACGGTTTTAACAAAAACATGATCAGCCGTAATAAGAACATGGTGATTATAGAAAAAATGTGTGAAGATTTTTTTGGTAAAAAAATGGATCTTGTCATAACGGCCCACCCGAGCCCAATTCCGGAATGCCAGTCGAATAAAAATCAAGCGAGCCGCTTGAAACAGGAGGCATTGAATCACCCGCTGGTGTCGGATGCGATCGAGATTTTCAATGGTAAGGTCGTAGACGTTAAGACGTTATAGGAGGTAATTGAATGAAAGGCATGGGAAATATGATGAAACAGGCCCAGAAGCTACAATCTAAAATGCTTAAACTTCAGGAAGAGATGGCGGAAAAGACGGTCGAAACATCATCGGGGGGGGGCATGGTCAAAGTGATTGCCAATGGCAAGCAGCAGATTCTATCCATTCAGCTGGAAAAGGAAGTGGTTGATCCGGAAGATGTCGAAATGCTGCAGGATTTGGTGCTCGCAGCAGTGAATGACGCGCTGTCTAAATCACAGGAAATGGTATCGAGCGAGATGAGTAAGCTCACAGGGGGATTGAATATCCCGGGATTGATGTAATGCTGGAGGCTGGATAGCGGATGTATCATTGATCGACATATTCATTTTCAAACCTGTAACCCTAATCCATAACCAAAATTATGAGCTACTATCCATCATCAGTCCTTAATTTGATTAAAAACTTTAGTCGGCTTCCTGGAATAGGTGGGAAAACGGCCGAACGTTTTGCCCTGCATATTCTCCGTGTACCCCGCAAAGAGGCCGAGGAGCTTTCCCGCAGTATACTGGAACTCAAGGAAAAGGTAAGATTCTGTTCGGTTTGTTTTTCTCTGAGCGACACGGATGTCTGTCGCATATGCAGTGACCCCTCAAGAGCTACCGATTTGTTATGTGTAGTGGAACAGCCGGCGGATATGGTGGCAATTGAAAGATCAGGTTCCTTTAAGGGGCGCTATCATGTCCTCTCCGGCGCCCTGTCTCCCATGGACGGTGTGGGACCTCATGATATCAGGATCAGGGAACTGCTAGCAAGGATCAAAGAAGGTTCAATTAAGGAGGTTATCCTGGCCACCGGGACGAATGTAGAAGGGGAAGGAACCGCTTCATACCTGGCGGAACAACTTGAAAATTACCCCGTAAAAGTGACGAGAATCGCATCCGGGGTACCGATCGGGGGTGACTTGAAATATGTGGACCAAATTACCTTAAAACGGGCCATGGAAACCCGGCATGACGTTTAATGCGATGAAATCGACGGATATTTTTAAGTGCGTCCAGTGCGGTGATTGTTGTAAAGGCTATGGGGGCACGTTCGTAACCAAAAAAGATATTGAAGCCATCGCCGGTTATTTGAAAATTGATCCCAACCGCTTTGTTGAGGAATATTGTCAAGTATCCGGTGGAAAACCGGTCATTGCCCAGAGGGAAGACGGTTACTGTGTTTTCTGGGACAAACTATGCAAAATTCATGCGGTCAAGCCGCCCATGTGCAGACAATGGCCATTTATAGAAAGTGTGCTGGTTGATATCAATAACTGGCGTATCATGGCGGGGTTGTGTCCCGGTATTTGCAAGGATGTACCGGATGCCGTCATCAAAGCTTGTGTGGCGAATGAACTTTCAAACTAGTTAGTGTCCATCCAGAAACGAGGATTTTTGTTCGAGATCAAGGCCTGCGAAAAATTTTATCACAGGCATATAGTTGATATTCCGAGGATAAAATTTTGAGCATAACGCAGAGATCGGGCAAAAAGACCGTTTCTGGATGGGCACTAGTTAATTTTCCAGTCTTTTACATCTGTCAAATGATAAACAACCGTTTTTTTTTGATCAAATATAATTCTTCGGAGAATATTTCTTTTTTCAAGGTCGCTTAAACCTTGGCTTAAAGATTTTTCGGTGCCGTTCCATGCACCCATTAGATTCTTCGTGGAGATAATTGTGCCGGAATCAGAGAAACCGCAACATAACAAATAGACCGAGATCGTCTCCACCGACAGACCCATGTTAAAAATCTTTTGATTCATGGCAGGTGTTTCAGATTCCGAATTCATTAGGCCCATCCATATTGATTTTTGTTTTCGCGTGCAAAACGCCCCTTTTTGCCCAATTTCTGAGTCAGGCTCAAATTTTAATCCTCAAAATACGGTAATGTATTCCTGTGGTTAAAATTTTCGCCTTCCTTGAACTTGAACAAAAATAAGCATTTTCCAAAGGTCTCAAAACCTAACTTTACAATTTGAAACCTTAAAAATCAACCCCAAGAAGAAAATATGGTTTGAAATGATTGGTATATTTGATTCGGGAATCGGCGGGCTGACGGTCTTAAGGACCCTGATGGAAAAGCTTCCCGGTTATAATTTCATTTATTTTGGTGATATTGCCCGTGTACCTTACGGGAGCAAAAGTCATGCGACGATTGTTCAATACACGTTGCAGAATGTCGATTTCCTCATTCAAAAAGGGGCCAAAATGATTGTGATGGCATGCAATACCGCTTCGAGCATTGCAACGGAAGATGTGGTTAAAAGATTTGATATGCCCATATTCGATGTCATTACACCCGCGGTGGAACAGGTCATTAAAATGTCCAAGACGTTTAAGATCGGAGTCATCGGAACCCGGGCCACCGTGAAGAGCGGTATATACGAAAGAAAGATCAAGGAACTAAAACCTGAGGCCAACGTTTATTCAGTGCCTTGTCCGCTTTTGGTTCCCCTGGTGGAAGAGGGGTGGCTGAAAAAACCGGAAACGACGATGATCATTAAAAAATATTTGCATCCCTTGAAAGTCAGGCAAATCGACACACTCATTCTGGGTTGCACCCATTATCCGCTCTTGAAAAAAATTATCCAAAAAAAAATCGGGAAACGGGTAAATCTGATTGACTCTTCCGTAACCGTGGCAGGGAAGGTAAAGGGTTTTTTAGAAAAGCATACGGATGTCGATCATTTGCTGACTAAAAATGGCATGACCAGATTTTTTGTGTCCGATGTGACACCCCAGTATGAAACCACGTCAAATCAAATCCTAAAAAGAAATGTTCATTTTGAGCTTGTCAACATATGAAATGCATTGATGACATCTTCAGGAGACGTCTGGCTTAAGCATTTTCTTTCCTCGCAGTTTTTAGCGTTCATTTCGAAGCACGGCGTGCAGTCAAGGGTTGGCCGAACGGTCCTTACGGCAGGACCGCTCGGTTTCCATCTCAAAGGATCAGAAGGTCCGAAAATAACCAGGGTCGGTAAACCCAGGAATGCTGCAAGATGGCTCACACCGGAATCGTTTCCGATAAATCCCTCCGCCGCTTTAAGTAATTCGACCAGCTCACACAGATGATAAACCTCATGGACACGCCGGTTTACATCTTGTTTTTTCAGCAATTGTCCGGTCAGGGAAGCCTCGGCGGGACCGAGAATATATTCAGGTTTCTTGTTGTCGGATCGAAGCATGTCTTCAATCTTCAGGAAATTATGAATGGGCCAATTTTTTTTTCTGCTACCTGAACCCGGGTGCAGTAATATTATAGGCTGGTCATGCTGCCGGTTGCCTTTATCGTCATGCCCGGCAGGTGCTGAAATGAAATTGTTGGCTGAGTTAGACCTGTCAAGAAGCCCGCATTTAATGAGATGGGACGAAATATGTTCGCAGACATGAATTCTATGCTCTAGATCCGGTCGAGGGGGGATACGATGAACATTTTTCCCAATCGTTTTCACGATTGTCTGTTCAAGCTGTTCGGAAAAAGAGAAAAGGAGGATTTCCTGATAGGCATGCAAAATAGCTTTTATCCTTGGATCGACAGCGTCGGCAAAGAGGGATGCGAAATAGGGCGCTTCGATGGGAAACCCGCTGTCGACAACATTAAGTTTACAGGCAAGTTTTCCAAGTTCAGATTGGCAAAATGCATCGACCCGACTAAACATCTTTTTTAGCCGGGTGATCGCCGGGAACGCTGCCACAAAGTCTCCCAGCGCTCCCTGATGGATGATCAAAAGTTGGTTTGCGGGCATGGTTTTTCAGGGTTCGGACACTAACTTGCAATTCAACGTTGGGTGGAATCGGAAAGCTAAATTGACAATGCTACGGTATGGCTGAAAGAAAACTTGCAGTCAAAAATTCCCGGTTTAAACGGGCAATGGTAGTGATGGATATCTCCTTGGGACATTCTGCTTCGCATTCGCGTTCATTGGTGCAATTTCCAAAACAGAGAGCATCCATTTTTCTGACCATGGCTAGGGCACGATTGGCTGCCTCCGGTTTTCCCTGGGGCAGAAGTACAAGATGAGAAATTTTCGCGCCGACAAAAAGCATGGCAGATGCATTGGGACACGCAGCGACACACGCACCGCAGCCGATACAGGCAGCGGCATCCATCGATAGCTCAGCGGTTTGCTGGGACACAGGAATGGTATTGGCTTCCGGAGTGCCACCCGTATTCACAGAAATATATCCACCGGCCTGGATGATTTGGTCTAGGGCGCTGCGATCAACGACCAGATCTTTTATTACCGGAAAGGCCTTTGAACGCCATGGTTCAATCACAAGCGTATCTCCGTCTGAAAAATGCCTCATATGGAGTTGACAAAGGGTTGTTCCTTTTTCAGGACCATGGGGACGGCCATTCACAACAGTGCCGCACATTCCGCAAATACCCTCTCTGCAATCATGGTCAAATGCAATCGGATCTTGCCCCTCCAGGGCCAGCTGTTCGTTGATGACATCGATCATTTCCAAAAAGGACATGTCCGTCGAAATATTTTTTGCATCGTAGGTTTCAAGGCCGCCTTTGGCATCCGGTCCCTTTTGACGCCACATCTTGAGCGTCAGGTTGATGGTCTTGGTCACTTGTAGCTCCTTTGTGATAATTCAACATTTTCAAAAATTAGCGGTTCGATGTGAGCAACAGGCTCCTTGTCGAAGCCCGTAAATTCCCAGGCAGCAACATGACGGAAATTGTCATCGTCACGTTTGGCTTCATTTTCTTCGGTTTGATAGGCTTCGTTGAAGTGGCAGCCACAAGATTCCCTGCGGGCCAGCGCATCGATGATCATCAATTCTCCAAACTCAAGGAAATCGGCAACACGGCCCGCCCTTTCAAGGCTTTGGTTAAAATCGGCCTCTGATCCGGGCACCATGACATTTTTCCAGAATTCTTCCCGAAGTCCGCGGATCAGTTTTTGGGCTTTTAAGAGTCCTTTATCGTTCCTTGACATACCGCAGTATTCCCAGAGAATATGCCCTAATTCCCTGTGGAAATCGTCAATCGTCCGTTTCCCGTTAATCGCAAGAAGTTTCCGGGTATGGACACGAACCGCCTCGATCGCGTCTTTAAAGGCAACATTATCGGGCGCTACGTCCTCCAGGGGCGTCCCCGCAAGGTAGCCGCCAATCGTATAAGGGATAACAAAATATCCGTCAGCCAATCCCTGCATGAGCGCGCTGGCGCCCAGACGGTTCGCGCCATGGTCCGAGAAGTTGGCTTCTCCCAAAACAAAAAGACCGGGGATTGTACTCATCAAATTGTAATCCACCCAAAGGCCGCCCATGGCGTAATGAACGGCAGGATAAATCATCATGGGGGTTTCGTAAGGGTTGCCGGCAGTGATTTTTTCATACATCTGAAAAAGATTGCCGTATTTTTTCTTGATCACATCCTTTCCGTCCCTTTTAATTGCATCTTCAAAATCCAGGTATACCGCACGTCCGGTTTCGCCCACCCCCTTTCCCCGATCGCATTGTTCCTTGGCATTACGTGAAGCCACATCCCGGGGAACCAGGTTGCCAAAGCTCGGATATTTTTCTTCGAGATAGTAATTCCTTTCAGACTCCGGAATCTGGTAGGGCGGGCGGTTGTCTCCGGGATTTTTTGGAACCCACACGCGACCGTCATTTCTCAGGCTTTCACTCATCAGGGTCAGTTTGGATTGGTATGACCCATGGACAGGAATACAGGTGGGATGAATTTGAGTAAAACACGGGTTTGCAAAGCGTGCGCCTTTTTTATAGGCTCTGAAGGTTGCGGTGACATTCGAGGACATCGCCATGGTCGAAAGGAAATACGCATTGCCATATCCACCGGTACATAGGACAATCGCATGGGCGGCATGGGTTTCAACTGCACCGGTGATTAAATTCCGGGTAACAATTCCTCGGGCCCTTCCGTTTACCACCACAATTTCCAGCATCTCGCGACGGGGGAACAGCTTGACCTTCCCGGCCGCCACCTGGCGCATCATAGCGGAATAAGCGCCTAAAAGAAGTTGCTGTCCGGTCTGTCCTCTAGCATAAAATGTTCTCGCAACCTGGGCGCCGCCAAAGCTTCGGTTAGCCAGCAATCCGCCGTATTCACGCGCAAAGGGGACACCTTGGGCCACGCATTGATCGATGATGGTATTGCTGACTTGTGCAAGGCGATAGACATTTGCCTCTCTAGATCTGAAATCGCCTCCTTTAATGGTGTCATAAAACAGGCGCCATATGCTGTCACCTTCATTGGTGTAGTTCTTGGCAGCGTTAATTCCCCCCTGGGCAGCGATGCTGTGCGCACGCCGGGGGCTGTCCTGGAGACAGAATGTTTTTACATTATATCCCAGCTCGGCAAATGATGCCGATGCTGAAGCGCCGGCAAGACCGGTCCCGACTACAATGATATCAAACTTTCGTTTGTTGGCAGGATTTACTAGTTTTAATTCAAAACGGTGTCGATCCCATTTTTCGGAGAGTGGTCCGCCCGGAATTTTTGCGTCAAGTTGCATGTCATTTCCTTTCTATACGATAAGGGCGAGGTAAATCGGAATAAACCCAAAGCCGATACCGAGAAGCAGGCTGAATGCAATACCGGCACCCTTGATAACGGGCATATATTTCGGATGATTGGCCCCTATCGTCTGAAATGCGCTCCAGAACCCGTGGCTGACATGAATTGCCACAACGATCATGGCAACGATATAAGTTATCATATACCCGGGATTTGAAAAGGCGCCGGACAGGATCTGATAGAGTGACTGGTTGGTTTTATCCGCAAAATGGAAATTAATCAGGTGCAAAACAATAAAGGGGATAAGAATAAAACCGGTGTATGGCATGGTCGCTGATCCAATGGTAC
Organism: Deltaproteobacteria bacterium; assembly: GCA_019309945.1. Classification (GTDB taxonomy): domain Bacteria; phylum Desulfobacterota; class Desulfobacteria; order Desulfobacterales; family JAFDFH01; genus JAFDFH01. Next base: position 10,582 of record JAFDFH010000053.1, on the reverse strand, counting down.
GTCCACCCCCGCGTTTATTCACCCGATAGCGTGTGGGTCGGGCCTTTAGATTCTGGAAGAAAAGAATCGTTCCTGTCAGAATATGTATGGCCGCGAAAAGCAAGAGACCCAATTCAGCAACAGTGATAAGGGGTCCCAATGAATGCAGTTTCTCGACATAGGCGTTAAAGGCATCTTGGCCCCCGTAAAGTGTAAGGTTGCCCGCAAGATGGATGATCAGAAAGACGCAGAAACTGAGTCCGGTAACGGCCTGCAGCAGTTTTTTCCCGATGGAAGAGCCCAAGGTGTGTATAAGCCAGTTCCTATTTTCCTCCGCTGCTTATTTATCCAATACCTTTGAGCCAATTTCAAAACGTTCCATTTTGCCCAATCTGTGCGTCAGGCGGATCGCCTTCCTTGACCTTGAACAAACTGAAACATTTTGAAACGGGCTCCTTTGAAAAACAATTTTGGTGGTTTCGTAAGAAGTCCGAATTAGACGGCAAAATAAAAAGCTTCAAATTCAAGGTGCGCAAATCCTGAGGAGTGAGGCGAACTTAACTAGTGCCCTCTGCGTTATGCTCAAAATTTTATCCTCGGAATATCAACTATATGCCTGCGGTAAAATTTTTCGCAGGCCTTGATCTCGAACAAAAATCCTCGTTTCTGGACGGACACTAACTTACGTCGCCGTGACGAAGGGTGCCGTGCAACGCAGCCATTGGACTTTTTAGGAAGCTGTCAACCCTGAGTTTCTATTGATTTCCACTTGACCTGTCAACATAATTATCGAGCCACCATGCGTCCCAGGTTGTTTTTATAATGCTTTCGGAGAGTTTTTTGCCCGTTTGGGTCTCAAGTCGTTTTAACACAAAAGGTAACCATTTCTTTGGCGGTTCATATCCAATGTCAATGAGGGTTTTTAACTCGAGGATGAAGGCAAGTTGGTCTGCATCCCGGGCAAGTTTGGCTTCAATTGACTTGCCTTCATTGAATTCATGTATAAGATCGGCCAGTGACGATCCAAACGGGAGATCTCTGGTCATGTCCCTAACCGCCAGATTTTCGTCAGCAGTCACATAGTTTTTGTGGACATAGTTCAGGTCACCGATTCTTGCCTCCGGGAGGTCGTGAACAAGGCACATCGATATCAACCGAAGGGCATCCGCCTCCGGTGTGATTTTAGACATGGCATAGGCGATAACTGTAGTGACAAAGGAATGTTCAGCGACCGACTCTTTGCCTGCTCCCAGGAAATGAAGGCCCGATCTCGGGATCTCTTTTAAAATTTTTGCTTCGAATAAAAGATTTGCGATATTTTTCATGACATGTCTCCCTTGAAATGATTCGAAAGGGTTCGAGACCTTTGCAAAACGCCCCTTTTTGCCCAATTTCTGAGTCAGGCTCAAATTTTAATCCTCAAAATACTCAATGTATTTCTGTGGTTAAAATTTTCGCCGGTAACTTCTCAAAAACTTATGGTTAAACCTACCAGCGGAGTCATCCGGTAAATTTTTTCAAAGCGGGCAACTGTTAGGCGCCCTTAACGGCAAGTTTTGGCCGTATTGAAAAAAATTACCGGATGACGTAGCGGGCCTACCGGAACATATTGAGAAGTTACCATGTGTATTGATAACCTATTAGAAAATCAACACAAATATTGATGGGAAATGCCATCGGCGGAAGAACAAGCAAATTTCTTGACACTGAAACATAGTTCATATATCATAATTTGTTTAAAATTGATCAAATACGAAAATCGGAGCTGTTTTATGTTGACTGAAAATATCGGTGTTATTCATATGGTTCTCAACGCCGGCCTGATGGTAAAGTTTGTTCTTTTACTTCTGCTTTTTTTCTCCATCACTTCATGGGCGATCATGATAACTAAATATCGTTATATTCGCAGAGCATTCAGACAATCAGCGTTCTTTACCGATTTCTTCTGGAAAAGCCGGAATTTATCCGATGCTTTTCTAAAAGCGAAACAACTTCACAGCAGTCCGATTGCCAGGGTTTTTCGCATTGGCTATGTGGAACTTAAAAAGTTGGGCATGATCAGTGCTGATTCGGAATTACCGCCATTGGATGTGTCTGAAGGGGGATCTCCAACCTTAGGCATGAAATTTATGGGGACTGACAATGTTAAACGGGCATTGCGCCGGGCCATTAACACGGAAGTCACCCGGATGACCCAGATGGTTCCTTTCCTTGCAACAACAGGAAATACAGCCCCTTTTATCGGTCTGTTCGGAACCGTGTGGGGCATCATGAATTCCTTCCATGGTATCGGGCAAAGAGGTTCGGCCAGCCTTGCGGTTGTGGCACCGGGTATTTCAGAAGCGCTTATTGCGACGGCCGCCGGGCTGGCGGTTGCAATTCCGGCGGTTATTGCCTTTAATTATTTTATGAATAAAATAAGAATCATCGAATCTGAGTTGCAGAGTTTTTCTGCTGATTTTTTGAATATCATTGAACGCGACATTCTGCAGGTAGAGGAGAAAATGGAATGACATTCGGGGGCAACAGCGACCGTTTAATGTCGGATATCAACGTCACCCCCTTTGTTGATGTGATGCTTGTTCTTTTGATCATCTTTATGGTGACGGCACCGATGATGATGCAGGGTGAAGATGTCTCGCTACCTGTGGCAAGCTCTGATCCGCTTTCCTCGAAACAGGATCACCTCATCATCACGATCGACAAGAAAAATCAGGTATTTATAAACAACTATAAGGTGTTGTTCGATAATCTTAAAGAAAAACTGGAAAAAATTCTTGACGGACGTGTGGATCGGGAGGTTTATCTCAGGGCCGACAAAGAGGTATCCTATGGGATGGTGGTCAGTGTGATGTCGGCGATAAAAGGAGCCGGCGTTGAGAACCTGGGTATGGTTACAATGCCCTTTGACCAATCCAGGGAAAAGACCCGGCAAAAAGCAAGAAAAAAATGAAAGCAAAAGTGGATGCGCCTGCTTATTTGTTTCATGGAACGGAATATAACCACCGCGCATTTTTTCTAACGTACAGCGTTTCAACAATATGTCACCTGATTTTTTTTGTGGTTTTTATTGTCGTTCCCGGACGTATAGCGGATAGAACGTCGATCCCCCATGTTATAAACGTTAGCATGGTTGCATTGCCAATGGAGGAGACAGGGACCCGGGAAAAGCTGCGAACTCCGGAAAAGCCTTCAGTTTCCGAAATCGCACCGAAAGCCCGTGCTGAAGTAGAACCTCGTGCTGCCAAGACGGTTTCGGTGGCCCCCAAGAAGAAGGTTAAAACATCCCTCAAGAAAAGGACGTTCAAATCTTCCAAGGTACTTAAAAGTGCTATCGATCGAATTGAAAAGACCGTTGAACAAACAAGACCGCCTCCTTTGAAAGAAGCGTTTGAACTTCTGGAGCAGGAAGTTGCAAAGAAAGAGGCCGTCGACCACTTGGAGCCTGAAGCGACAAAGGGCGAACCCGGGTTGAGTGCACGTCTGCCGGCAGGATCCGGAGTAGGCATTAAAAAGACGCTGGAGCTTATCAATATTTATCGGGTTGAAATAGCGTATCGAGTTCAGAAAAGCTGGGCGTTTTCAGGTCAGCTGGCCGGCGGCGCCGAAAATTTACAAGCAAGCCTGGTGTTTAAGGTTATGCCCAACGGAGAGATAAAGGATATTTTTTTTACAGATCGATCCGGAAATAGTTATTTAGATGAGTCGGCCTATAAAGCCGTCGTCAAGTCGAATCCTGTTGATCCTCATCCCGAGGGGATTTCAAAGCCCTATGTGAATGTTGGCCTGAGATTTACGCCTGAGGGCGTGCGGTAAGAATTTGGAGTGCGAATGATAACGGGTTATCGAAGGACATTCATATGTTGGCTTACAACGGTGACGATTCTTTTTGGATCAGCGTTGTGCCGGGCCGAACCAGAATATGAATATATCGATATCAGCAATCCTTTTTTAAGAAAAATCCCCATTGCGGTCCCTTTGTTCAAGACTACTTCCGCGAGTTCGCAAGAGGAGCAGGTATCCGTACAAGGATCTGATTTAATATCAGAATCTCTCGAGTTCACAGGATATTTCAAGATGATTGACCCAGGCGCCTTCCTTGAAAATCCGCAAAAATCCGGTATTATCACATCCAGTATCAATTTCCAGAACTGGACCAGTATCGGCGCCGAACTCTTGGTGACCGGGGGTGTTTCCATCAAAGGAAATCTGCTCGAAATGGAGCTTCGTCTGATCGATACGTTTAAAGCACAATTGCTCGTGGGTAAAAAATATAAGGGATGGATCAATGATCAGCGGAGGATGATCCACCGGTTTTGCAACGAGGTGGTTTATCGACTGACGGGCAGCTGGGGCGTCTTTGACAGTAAAATTGCTTTTATATCCAATGGTTCAGGGAACAAGGAAATTTACATATGTGAGTTTGACGGTCACAATCCCCGTCAAATAACTCATCATCGGTCGATCACCCTTTTCCCGGCATGGTCGTCGGATGCCAAATGGATGGCCTATACTTCATTTGCAAAAGGGAAGCCCGATCTTTACATCAAACATTTAAAAGAAAGGCGTGGGGCCGTTGTCGCCAAAAAAGGGATCAACAGTGCCCCGGCCTGGGTGCCTGGAGAATTTGCTCTGGCTGCGACGCTTTCCTTTTCAGGTGATCAGGAAATTTATTTGTTGACCGGAACCGGGAAAATTATTAAAAGAATCACAAGACGGTGGGGAATTGATGATCAAGCGGCCTGGGCACCGGATGGCAAGAAGATGGCTTTTGTTTCGGACAGGTCGGGAAATACCCAGATTTATATTATGGATTTAAATTCAGGTAAGACTGAAAGGTTGACGTTCCAGGGGAGATACAATACACAGCCGTCCTGGTCTCCTAAAGGGGATAAGATCGCATATTCTTCCATGGAAAATGGGCATAATGATATCTTCGTCATCGGTATTGACGGCGAGGGATTGACGCAATTGACAAGCAACGGGGGAGACAACGAGTCTCCATCGTGGTCCCCGGACGGAAATCTTATTGTTTTCAGCTCAACCCGTGAGGGGGCTTCTAAAATATATGTTATGACAGCTTATGGAACAGACCAGAGACGGTTGCTTGTTTTGCCGGGAGAGCAGATAAGCCCTGACTGGTCATCGAGAGTTAGCGATAACTAGTGTCTGAAGGAAAACTGCTATTTTTCCAATTTCTAAGTAGTGTCCGTCCAGAAACGAGGATTTTTGTTCGAGATCAAGGCATGTGAAAAATTTTACCGCAGGCATATAGTTGATATTCCGAGGGTAAAATTTTGAGCATAACGCCGAGATCGGGCAAAAAGACCGTTTCTGGATGGACACTAAGTAAGGCTCGGATTTTAATCCTCACATCCTGGGGTTAAAATCTTGACCTTGCTTGAACCTGGAAAAACGCTCGATCTTGTTTTCGGACACGAACAAATGCCACTGAAAATGTTAAAGGAGGTACAAAATGCGAAAAAAGGTGTGGATAGGCTTGGTCATGGTCATGGTAATCCCAGTATTGATGTTAACTGTTTCATGCGCAAAGAAATCCGTTCAGACTGAAACCGGTACAACGACTCAACCCACTGACGATGAAGCCTTAATACAAGCCAAACAGGCTGGTGAACCGGAAGAACCGGGCAAGCCCTTAGAGGGGGCGGAAGAGGCTGCCCAGCGCGAAATGATGGCCGCCAGGAACCTGTTTCTCAATGAAGATATCTACTTTGAATTTGACAGCTCGGCGCTTCTTTTTATGGCACAGGAAGTCTTGAAGCAAAAATCCCAATGGATGCGAGATAATCCAAATGTTTCGGTCGTCATTGAAGGACATTGTGACGAACGTGGTACCAATGAATATAATCTCGCGCTGGGGGACCGACGTGCAAATAGCGTGAAGGCCTTCCTGGTGGACCTGGGTATTCGTGAATACCGTTTGACGACGATAAGCTATGGCGAGGAGCGTTTAGTGGACATGGGGAGTAACGAAGAGGCCTGGGCGAAGAACAGGCGGGCACACTTTGTTATTGAATAGCTCTGTCGATGCTCGTAAAAGATTGGCTTAAAACACGTTTTTAATTCATTGATGAGGGAATTGTTCGGTGCGTCCGAGACCGTCGGGTGTATTGAGGTCCTGTTTTTGATGACCTGTCCGCCGGTGGGCACCTGAATTAAAAACGGCATGTTAAGGACGGCTAAATCTTTGTTTAACATTTGCCCGCCGGTATCGGCGGGCAAATTACAAAGGGAGCACTACCCGTTTGTTAATGTTATGACAATTCATATTCAGGAAGAAATAGACCGTCCCGATCAGATTCTGATACGATTACTAACAAATCGGTAATGCTTTCATTATAAAATGACAACTTTCCTTGCGAGGGAAGATCTCTGGTGACGTGTTCCCGGGAGGTTGGCCGAGTGAATTCATCTGACATGAAATGCTGTCTATTAATCGGATTCGTCTGTCTGACGTTTTTTTGTGCTTGTGCCATGCAGCAGGATGTCGTTATTCTCGACGACCGCCTCACAAGGATAGAACGACGTGATGTTGAATTGGAGAAAAGGCTTGCGCAGATTAAATCTCAGCTTGAAACATATAGCCAGACCGCGGGAGAAGAGGATCAGTCCCTGAGAAAACAGGCGGCCGGGCTTCGGGTTATGACCAATAACCTTAGAGAGGAAATCCAGGTTTTATACGGAGAAATTGAAGAGGCACGCCATTTGTTAAATCAGAATATAAAGGACCTGGAAGATTCGGAGCAACAAAGAGAAAACAGATTCAAGAGGATAGAGGAGAATAAGGGATCCATTGAGAATCGTATTGCAGGTATTGAGGAATATCTGAACCTTGAGCCTTCCCTGAAATCTGAATCTGTAAAAAAATCTGATATGCAGCCTGAAAAAGAACTTTCCGAAAACGAAGTATATACCCGGGCAAAACAAGCGTTTGACAAAGGTGACGTTGAAACCGCTCGGGAGGGATTTAAAACATTTCTCAAACGGTATCCTAAATCCGCCAGGGCGGATAATGCCCAGTTCTGGATTGGTGAAATTTATTACCGTGAGAAGTGGTATGAAAAAGCCATCTTGGAATATCAGAAGGTGATCGAAAAATATCCCAAGGGCAACAAGGTTCCGGCCGCACTGTTGAAGCAGGGATTGGCTTTTTTTAATCTCGGTGATAAAGTAAATTCTCGCCTTATTTTGAAGGAATTGGTCAAAAAATATCCGGGATCAAATGAAGGCAAAATTGCAAAACAAAAATTAAAGGGACTATAAAAAGAGGCATCCCTAAAACGGCTTTTTTTTTAGGCCTGAAACCAAACGCATATGAATTGGAAACCTGTTCGGTGATCGGTTTTTTCGGTCTAAGTCGGGATGGATGCCGGATCGTATCCGCTGGATTTCCCGGGAGGCCGGGATAAGAGGTACTTTGAAGAACGCAGGATGATAAAGATCATCGGCATAGATCCTGGTCTTGCCGCTACAGGCATTGGCATTGTCAGGGGAACGGGACTTAAGGTACAGGACTATTCCTTTGGCGGTATTCATACTTCAAACAGCATTCCTTTAGCAGGTCGCCTCGATAAAATCTTTTCTGAACTAATTCTTATTTTGAAGGATGAAAAACCCGACCTTATGGTTGTGGAAGATGTTTTTTTTCTTAAAAAGAATCCAAAATCAGGTATTACGCTCGGCAAAGTGATTGGTATTGTTCTTCTTGCCGGCAGCCGATCAAAAGTGGCTTCGATCGAGGTTTCGGTTCGTGAGGCCAAGAAGGTACTGACCGGAAACGGTAATGCGAGCAAATTACAAATGGAAGCGGCAGTTAGACATCTATTGAACTTAACAACTCCTATTAAATCGTACCATGCGTCGGATGCGGTGGCCTTAGCGCTTGTAGGTCTGTTTCGTTATGGAAACGATGCGTTCCGGCAGACGATCGGGTATAACAAGCAGAAGACCCCGTGACCGGGGAACCAGAAAGGAGATAGTTTTTGTCGCGCCGATTCAAATTTTTCAAACGTAGGAAAACATGATCCGCTACCTGGAAGGAAAAATTTTAAAAAAAGAAGAGGATCGCGTTCTGCTTCTGGTCAATCAAATTGGATACGAGGTTCTGCTTCCGATTGTTGTGATGGAAACCTTGAAAACAAAGGTGGCCGGTGACGAGATTTCTTTATATATATATTTCCAACAGACTGAGCGCCAACCCAAACCCATTTTAATTGGTTTCAATCTTGAGGCTGAAAGAGAGTTCTTTCAGCATTTTATTTCGGTTGAAGATATCGGACCCCTCAAGGCCGTCAAAGCATTGAATGTGCCTGTAAGAGACATCGCCAGAGCCATAGAGTCAAAAGATGTCTCTCAACTTTGCAGGCTGAAGGGAATTGGGAACCGTACCGCCCAGAAAATTATTGCCACCCTTGAAGGGAAGATGGACAAATTTGCATTAATCCGAAAAACAGAACAGGAAGAACCCGCTGTTGTGGAAGACTTTGCAAAACAGGTATTGGATGTACTTGTCGGTCATTTGGGTCATCGAACTTCGGATGCAAAGCGGATGATTTCGACGGCCATGAAACGCAACAGCGCGATTGCGACCCCTGAAGAACTTTTTGAAGAAGTATATCGTGGTGAGGCCGCCTCATGACCGACGATAAGCAATCACCTTCTAACGATGTTCAGGGCCTCCTCTCAAGATCCTGTGTGCCCGTTGATGAAAATCCGGAAATTCTGTCTTTGCGACCGGAGCAACTTTCAGACTATATTGGACAAGCCGAGGTGGTTGAAACCCTGAGGATCGCTATTGAGGCGGCCATGGAGCGGGAAGAACCGATTGATCATGTCATTTTCCACGGCCCCCCCGGTCTTGGTAAAACCACGTTGGCTCATATCATCGCCAATGAGATGGGAAGTGACCTTACGATCACTTCCGGACCCGCCCTGGAAAAGGGCGGTGATTTGGTCGGTATCCTTACGCACCTTGAACAAGGGGATGTATTATTCATAGATGAGATCCACCGAATGCCAAAGATAGTTGAAGAGTTTCTATATCCTGCCATGGAGGATTTTGCGATTGACTTTATATTCGACAAAGGGGTTCATGCCCGGAGCCATCGATATCGCTTAAAGGGTTTTACACTCGTCGGGGCAACTACCCGGATGGGCCTTTTATCCGCACCGCTGCGGGATCGATTCGGTATTTTTCGGAACCTTGATTTTTATAGCGAAAAGGATCTGGTTAAAATTGCCAGACGTTCAGCGGCACTGCTTAAAGTGGCAATTGATGATGAAGGTGCCATTGAACTAGCTAAAAGATCAAGGGGCACACCCAGGATTGTGAACAGGCTTCTGAAACGTGTAAGGGACTATACCCAGGTACGGTCGGATGGCGTCATTACCAAAGATGCCGTAAATGCGGCTCTGTCTCTGGAAGGTGTTGATGAAAAAGGGTTGACGAATCTTGATCGCCGCTATTTGAGAACAATTATCGAGTTCTATCACGGTGGGCCTGCTGGTATTGAAGCAATTGCTGCAACACTTCAGGAAGAGACCGATACCCTGGCGGATGTTGTTGAACCCTATCTTCTAAAAATTGGACTGATTACAAGAACTTCTTCAGGGCGCAAGGCGTCGGAAGCAGCATACCAACACCTTGGGTTTCGTGTTCAAAAAAAAATATTTTCCTGACGCAGAAATTAGGGAAAATAGAAATTTTCGTTCAGGCACTACCTAGTGTCCGTCCAGATACATCGAGAAGGCGGTGACCTAAAACAGACCATCCCTTCCTGAATGTGAATTGATCATGTCTATAATTACGCTGCTAACGGATTTTGGTATTAACGATGAGTATGTGGGAATAATGAAAGGCGTTATTCTCTCTGTCAATCCACTTGCTGCGATTGTTGACATTACCCACCATATTGCTCCCCAGGACTTAATTCAGACAGCATACGTTATCGAATCTTCCTATCTGTATTTTCCACAGGGAACCGTGCATATCATCGTGGTAGACCCGGGTGTGGGAGGTGACCGCGCAATCATTGCTTTGGAACGAATGGGGCATATCTTGCTTGCGCCTGACAATGGTGTTTTAACGCTATTGTTTGAAGCAGGGAACATTGGACCGATTATTCGTGTTGATAACCCAAGCTATTTTTTAGATTCAATCAGTCAGACTTTCCAGGGCCGGGATATCTTTGCTCCTGTAGGCGCATATCTCTCTAAAGGCATTGAATTAGAGGTGTTGGGGTCACCAGTAGATCAAAAAGACCTCGTTTGTTTGAATATTCAGAAACCATTTATTTCCGCGGAAAGCGAGCTCGTAGGCCTTATTGTCTGGATAGACAGGTTTGGCAATTTGATTACCAATATTGATTTTAGTAGCCTGGATAAATTTTGCACATCAGACCGAGGACCCCCCCCCGGAGTTAAAATCGGCCGACAATTGATTACAGGTTTTTCCAAAAGCTATGGAAGTGTTGGATTACAAAAACCGCTTGCCATCATCGGCAGTCGGGGATATCTTGAAATCGCACTCAATTGTGGTAGTGCCGAGAATTATTTTGGGGCCCAAAAAGGTGATGCCGTCAGG
>JAFDFH010000340.1 GCA_019309945.1 Deltaproteobacteria bacterium | reverse complement strand
GTGTTATCGATCGGATCATGGAGAGTGGCGAGCTGGTTATCGGCACAGCCGGCAGCATGCCACCCCTCAACATGACAACCAAAGAAGGGGACGTTATTGGAATTGAGATTGATATCGCACGTGCAATGGCTGATTCGATGGGCGCGACACTCAAAATCGAAACCATGCCCTTTCACGAACTCCTGCGTGCGGTCGAATCAGGTAAAGTTGACATGGTTTTATCCGCTATGACAATGACACCGGTGCGCAACATGCAGGTGGCTTTTGTCGGCCCCTACTTTCTTTCCGGTAAAGCCTTTTTGACCAAAAAGAAAACCATTGCATCGGTCACGGATGCTACTGAAATCGATAGCCCCGATACCATTCTGACCGCCCTAAAAGGTTCTACCAGCCAATATTTTGTGGAAACGATCTTGCCCAAGGCCAAACTGATCACCACGAACAATTATAATGAAGCGGTGAACCTGGTGCTTCAGGACAAGGTTCATGCGCTTTTGGCCGACTATCCAATTTGCGTAATATCTACTTTTCGCTACCCGGATCAGGGACTGGTGCCCGTATTCGCCCCCATAACCTTTGAACCTTATGGTATTGCCCTGCCCGGAAATGATCCGCTTTTGGTCAACTGGGTAGAGAATTTTCTCGGCATACTTGAAGGCAGCGGTCAGTTGGAAGAAATAAAGCTAAAATGGCTTAAAAATATGTCGTGGCTGAAACAGTTGCCGTAATTCAACGTGAACCGGGCCAGGTTTTTCCCGAACCCCATCCTTTTTTCACCGGGGCAGGCTTTCAGCGAGACCTTTGAAAAATGCTCATTTTGGTTCAAGTTCAAGGAAGGTGATCCCGCCATGGCGGGATTAACCACTGGAATACATTGAGTATTTTGTGGATTAAAATTTGAGCCTGACGCCGGAATTGGGCCAAAGGGGGCGTTTTGCAAAGGTCTCGGAGCCATTGGGATGTTCTGGGGGGAGATCCACTAATTAACAACTTCTATTCGGTCCTGTGATGAACAAAGGTTTTTTTGATACCTTCCGGCACAATTTCGCCAAAGGCAAATTTCTTTACTTCCTAATTTCCATTTTATTGTATATTCTGCTTTCGCCTTTCCTTAAAAACTTCTTTGGAATTCATACTCTTTTGGACATTTTTCTTTCCGCTGTCCTGGTGTCCGGAATCTGTGCGGTCAGTGAAGGGAAATACGATACGCTGATCATGGTTATATTTGTATTTCCAACCCTGGTAACCATCTGGGTACTACATTTTATTCAATTGCCCTCCCTGGCGCTTGTCTCAAATTGCCTGTCCATTTTGATTTTTGGTTATACGATGATCCGCATCCTGGGCTTTATTTTCAAATCGAAAACGGTCACCAGTGACGTCATATTTGCGGCAATTCTCGTCTATTTGCTCATTGGTATCACCTGGGGGATTATTTTCAGATCAATGGAGACCGTTCAGCCCGGTTCCTTCTCTATCGGGGAAGGTTTAGAACAATATCAGCGGATAGCGTTCACGTATTACAGTTTTGTCACCCTCACCACGTTAGGTTACGGGGATATCAGCCCCTTATCCCCACAAGCCGGCACACTTGCCATTCTGGAGGCAATTATCGGGCAGCTTTATTTGGCCGTACTGATCGCCCGCCTGGTCGGCACGCATATCTCGCATTCCCGGAAAAATAAAGGACCGTAACCATATGTAACAGACTACGGGTTAAGGGAAAGCCCATCTCCAGATAGCTGGACGGTTAAACGATATCGATGAAGATCAAGTGCATAGATATTAAATTTGTAACTTCTCAAAAACTTATGGTTAAACCTACCAGCGGAGTCATCCGGTAATTTTTTTCAAAGCGGACAACTGTTTGAAGCCATTTAGGGCGGCTTACAGTGACCCGAACAGCATCAATTGTTGATTTTAACCTTTTTGTACTAAGCGACACACTCATTTTAGATCCCGTGCGCGGGTCACTGTTAGTCGCCCTTAACGGCAAGTTTTGGCCGTTTTGAAAAAAAATTAACGGATGGCGTAGCGGGCCTACCAGAACATATTGAGAAGTTACTAAAATTATTCCTGCGAAGACTTTTTATCCGCGCTCTTGTCCACCTCGAGAATTTGTTTGGTGGTTTTTACTTGCCGGGGATCTACCCTCAGCGCCTTGACTTCGGGCAGAACATCACGGAACGCCTCGCCGTAGATTTCCCACACTGTAATAAACAGGGCCGCCACAATCGGCCCGATAATAAACCCGATGATACCAAACAGGGAGATCCCGCCCAGGGTTCCGAAAAGGATCATCAGGTCATGCATTTTGATGTCCCGGCCGACCATGCGGGGACGTAGAAAGTTGTCTAAACTGCCAACCAAAAGCCCGCAAAACAACAATAAGCCAACGGCTTTAACATGGGAACCACCCATAAAAAGGATAATCGCCGCCGGGAACCAAATCAATCCGGAGCCCACGGCCGGGATGATCGACAATACCGTCATGATGGTACCCCAGAAAATGGCACTATCAATCCCTACAACCACAAAGGCCAGCCCCGCCAGGCCGCCTTGGATGACGCCGATAATAGCAGTACCTTTCAGGGTGGCCCGGGTAACCGAGGTAAATTTCTCCAGCAACCGACTTTCGTCCTGATCTTTCAACGGCAGGTAATAAAGAATCCTGGCCAATAGTTTATCCCCCTCCATGAGAAAAAAGAACATGGTGTAAAGGAAAATAAAACCCATAAATAGGAAGTTGACCGTTCCGAAAGCGGCGGACGAGAGACCGTTAATCAAAAAGTTGCTAATACTGCCGACGAGTTCACCGGCTTTTTGTAAAAGGGGCTCTCGGTATGCTTCAAGGTGGTCGAAAAAGGGGATGGAGCCAAGGTAGCCGGAGATACCCGCCGGTTCGGAAAGCTGTTTTTCAATCCACGGTTTGATCGACTGGCCGACCCTGACGGCCTGGGCGGTGACAATACCGATTAATCCACCTAACGGCAATAATATCCCGGCCGTAATCAACACCAGCGTCGTGATCGACGCCAGAACACGTCGACCACCCAAGCGGCGCTCAAAACGGCGATAGAGCGGAGCGGTTAGCGCTGAAAAGATACCGGCTAAAAAGATCGCCATTAAAAAAGGCTTTATCATTGCCAGAAAAATAGCGGAAATAAACAGAACCAACAGCGATAGCACAGTTTTATTGATGGTTTCCGTTTTCATGTTTTGGATATCTCCCTTATGAATTGAAATTGCTGAGTAAAGGCTAAACACAAAACTCTAAAACTTGAACCTTGAACCCCTGAATCTCTAAACCCTTGAACCTCTAAACCCTTGAACGGTCAGTAACTTCTCAATATGTTCCGGCAGGCCCGCTACGCCATCCGGTAATTTTTTTCAATACGGCCAAAACTTGCAGTTAAGGGCGTCTAACAGTTGCCCGCTTTGAAAAAAATTACCGGATGACTCCGCTGGTAGGTTTAGCCGTTTAACCATAAGTTTTTGATAAGTTACAACGGTTATAGATAAACGATGG
>JAFDFH010000339.1 GCA_019309945.1 Deltaproteobacteria bacterium | reverse complement strand
AATGATCTGGGTTTCCAGCAGCTTGCCTTGGTTGAAGGATGGAAATCCGTAAACACTGATCCCACCAACCACTCTGCCCACCGGTTTCTGGCTGATTCTTACTCTAGTCGGCCACGCCACGAAATCGCACGGGTCAGCGAACTGCTTCAGTCTCAACTTCTCCAGCCAAACAACATTACACCCATTCAGCCTCGCTTAGCGGAGAGCAACCTGTTTCTTATGAGCGCCCAGGGCCCTGCGGGTCTCTCCTTTAACGAGTTCAATCCCCTGTTCAACCGGAACCGAATTGCTTTCCAGGGTAGCGGCGTTGTGGGTTCAGATGACACATGGGGTGGTGAAGGTGTTGTTTCCGGTATTTACAAAAAATTATCCTTAAGCGCCGGTTACAACCACTTTGAGACAGACGGATGGCGAGACAACGCTGACCAGGATGATGATATCTCCAATGTTTTTGCACAGTATGAAATTTCACCCAAAACCAGCATTCAAGCTGAATACAGGTACAGAGACTACGAAAGAGGTGACATAATGCAGAGGTTCTTTGAGGAGGACTTTCTTCCGGACCTACGCAACGAGGTCACTACTCGTTCGGGGCGAATTGGCTTCCGCCATGCCTTTTCGCCGGGTTCTATTGTCTTGGGCAATTTTCAGTATGCAGACAGGGATGACGATTTTGTTGATGTGTTTCTTTTCGATGGCACCTTTGACGGCTTTCCGCCTCCTCCTCTTGCAGAGGAGATTTTCGACAACCCAATAGACGAGGATAGTTACGCTGGCGAGCTTTCGTATCTGTTCCGCTCGAAGTACATCGACCTGGTGAGTGGCGCAGGATATGTCAACCAAGATGAAGATATCAACTTCAAATTTATCGATCAGTGGCCTGGGACAGTCCCGCCGAGCTTTATATTTTCCTTTTCTGACAAATTAGAGTATGAGATCGATCACTACAATCTTTACGCGTATACCCATATCAGTCCGTTCGAAAACCTCACCTTCACTGTTGGCGCAAGTGGCGACTTTTACGATGAAGAGGAAAAAGAGTATGGTGAAGGGGAAATTGATGAAGATCAGTTTAACCCCAAATTTGGTGTTAGCTGGAACCCTATTCCATCCACTACAATTCGCGGTGCCGTGTTCAGGACTTTTAAGAGAACGCTGGTAACGGACCAGACCTTAGAGCCTACTCAGGTGGCTGGTTTCAATCAATTTTTTGACGATTACGAAGCAACCGACGCGTGGGTCTATGGAGTTGCTCTCGATCAGAAATTTTCTAAAGACGTATACTTCGGAGCGGAATTTTCTTACCGGGACATGGATGTGCCTTTTCTCGACCTGGATATAAAGCTTAAAGAAGCGAGTTGGGAGGAATACCTGGGCCGTGCCTACCTTTACTGGGCCCCGCATAAGTGGCTGGCACTTAAGGCGGAATATCTGTATGAGGATTTTGAAAGGGCTGAGAAATTCCCCGATGGCATAAAGGATCTGGAGACGCATCGAGTTCCGTTGGGGATTAACTTCTTCCACCCTTCCGGATTGAGCGCCGGTTTGACAGCGACGTATTATGATCAAGAGGGTACTATTGAGAGGGATGTGATAGCCTTTGGCTTTTTTGAGGATGGTGATAATCAGTTCTGGCTGGTGGATGCCGCTATCAGCTACCGTTTTCCCAAGCGCTATGGTTTCGTCGCCCTGGGAGTGACAAATCTCTTCGACGAAGATTTCGACTATTTCGAGGTGGACAGAAATAACCTAAGGATACAGCAGGACAGGCAGATCTTTTTTAGACTCACACTTGCGCTGCCATAAAAATGGCAAGAACACCACTGTCGTAAGGTGGGGGGGGGTGATCAATCTCTGCAACATTGAAGATATTATCAACTTTAGATAAATCACAAAACAAAAGGAGGGAGATTATGTTTAAACGACTTATGATCGGCCTGGTGGCCGTAGGCTTGGTAACGATATTTATTGCTGAATCAGCCAATGCTAGAGCCATCTACTATAGAAGAAGCGTAGACGTCACCGTTACTGGTGATCAGGCGGGCGATACCTTTGTCACTGATATCTTCGGCCTTCCGGCCAATGGGGATGTCGGTTGTGGTCTAATTAAGGGCGACGTGTATTGCTTAGACAATGATGCTGAAAATGACAAAGCATGCGACATGGCGACTGGGTATTCTGCCGCACTAGTT
The DNA here is from genome assembly GCA_019309945.1 of Deltaproteobacteria bacterium. Classification (GTDB taxonomy): domain Bacteria; phylum Desulfobacterota; class Desulfobacteria; order Desulfobacterales; family JAFDFH01; genus JAFDFH01. The sequence continues at coordinate 1,852 of JAFDFH010000339.1, read as the reverse complement.
TTGGGCGCCGACCTTGATCTTATCAAACCGAAAACTAAGCCTTACCGTTGGACGGATTCGGATTTGAATAGCGATATATCTGATTTCGGCCAGCGGCGGCAACTGCGCGTAATGGAGGAACTGGCCCTCTCAGAGGATCCCGATATATTCACAATTACACTGGCTGCAGGGGAAACTGATAACAAGGCGGGGATCCATGCCATCTCGAACGATGTCGTGGCCTACTGGAAAGAAAGTTCTGCCGATTCCGTCGACGCAGCACTCCGCAGGTTCGTGGGTGACTGGAAAGAGAGCTATGGTGAATTTATACCCGACGACGGCTTCGGCATTAATAGCGAACAATACCTACAAGGCCTCCCCGGTTTAGGTGTAACACCCATAACGGGTAGCAAACTCGAAAAATTAGAAGGACATATAGTATGTTGGGTGGTCCATTCTGACCAGATTAACGGCGATGACCTGCATGGTAAATATCGCGGAACCTTCGCCGGTAAGGTGATCTCCACCACAAACTCATCGGTGACAATAGAAACTCTGGACTCCGACGATGTCTGCAATCTAACGCTGTATAACGATATCAATACCGTACCAGGTGAGGTTTTTGAAAATACCGGATGCACAAAGTATGATGATGTCGAAGTTTTTGCGCCTGCGCCTTGTAGTGGTGTAACGTATGTTGATGATGCATTTCCTGAGAAGTCAGGGACAATAAGCTGCGGCGATAGGGTATGCAAGGGTACGGTCGAGCTAGAACTGGATTTGGAAAATGATGCTAATGGCGACCTACTCTGCCCTAATGGGACTTTCAAAAAATTTATTCCCAAAAATTTAGGCGTAGGCGATTATGCCGATTATGCTTATATCGGGGTTGTTACATCTGACAACACGGCCTTGGACGAGCTGGTAATATGCGGCGATGATGTACCGGGTGGAGCCGAGGGTGTTGAATACATGCGATACGGATGCGTGCCACTTGAAGATGTGCTCGATCCGGCTGTGATACCCGACTGCTGTAGCTGCGTTGAGTGGGGACAAGAACCGTAGTCATATACATCGGAAGAGTAACTTCCGTTCCAGCTGGTATAAACTGTGATACCGATGACAACACCGATTGTGATGAGGTAGGTATACGATGTTGACACATGGGTCGAATTGACGGCGGTATCCAGCGATGGATCAGTGTTTATCGTTTGGAGCTGGGACGTGGACGATAGTTGCGGTGGGACAAGTCCATGCACTGTCATCATGAATAGGGACCGTCAAATACGGGCCGTATTTGATGATAATTGACCTTTATGCACTGTCATCATGAATAGGGACCGTCAAATACGGGCCGTATTTGATGATAATTGACCTTTACACTCAATGAGCGTCCTATCACATTCATAAGTAGATGATCTAAAACGCCATGTGAGAAATTGGGAACCTCCATAAAATTATAAGTTTCTGACCCATGCTTGTGATAAATTCGAGGCGAGCAGGTAAAGAGGAGTGTCGCATCAATGGGAGGCTACAATATTTCATCTGAACAAGTAGGGCCGGAAACGGCCCTACCGCTTTATTCTTTATGGTTAAAAAATGAAAGATAACATATTAATTTTTGCACTGGCTTTGGTCTTGTGGGCATGGCTCAATCTTCACATAACGCGTGCAAAGATAAAAAGGAGGGTGTGCGAAGAGACCAAAGAATTCGCTACACAACGGCTTAGAAGAAAAACCAAATCTAATCTGAAAAAAGAACGAAAGACAACGATAATTAAAAACTCAGGCGCAATGCCGCAAACAAACAGGAATTTCAAAATGTGCGCTTATCCTTATCTCCAAAAAGATAGCAGAAACGGTAAAGAGAGAC
>JAFDFH010000338.1 GCA_019309945.1 Deltaproteobacteria bacterium | reverse complement strand
GAAAGCTAGTCCTGGTCGACCCCAAAAGCAGCAAGGAAGCAGAGGTTGTGTTTATCCCGCTGAAGGTGGCGGATCGGCTAAAGGAATATGTTCGGACGAAAGGTATCGAACCGGGCCGGCGAATTTTTCCAATTACATATCCAGCTGCCAGGGCGGTCGTGAAGAAAGCAGGAAAACTGGTGGGAATCAAGGTCAGACCACATGACCTCAGGAGACACGCGGCCACTTATGCATCTCGGTCGAGGACTCCGATTGAGATTGTCAGTAAGATAATCTTGCGACATGCCAATCTTCAAACGACCCAACGGTATTTGGGAAAAGTCAGTGATACGGAGGCCATGAGGTGGATTGACAATCTGCACGGATAATCAGGACGAAGGGAGCGGCGAGAGGCGTCTGCTCCCTTCATTTGCTAGGAGGATAATGTATACATCTACGATACTGAAATTTATCGGCCTCTGGTTTCTTCCGTATAGCAACAGTAAGCTGCACACCAAGGTGGCTTCTCCGTTCTTATCGTAATATGCACTTTGAGCCAGCGGATTTTGCTTCGTTTACCAATAGAATACTGAAAAATGCCGGGATTCAAAAAAATAGCAGAATCTTGACTTTTTGGTGTCGTGTCGGTTAACGGATATTACACAAGATATTGGGGTGGTCAGTTTGATTCGAATGCCTTTACTAGAGCATGCACTCTTGAGGTATGTTATTTATATCAAAGGTCTTATCTGATTTATGATTTATAGATAGCACAACAATCACCTAACCTGGGATACGTTGGAGTCGGCCACGAATATTTTTTAGGCCGCTCATGCAAAAGGCGACATTTCAATCCCCTGACATCAACACGTCTGAAGACAGCCCTGCTTTACCCCTTGAGCAAACGCTTATGCCGAGGTCGGTTTCGTCTCCAACCATTTTCCCATAAGATTCAATGCCGGCAGCTTTGCCTCCAGGTTCTGGCGTCTGACCGGCACCATGTCGACCACGTCAAAGCCGGTTCTGAACAAAATCTTGTAGAGGCTGGCGCAGCAATCCGGCGCCCCGTTACCGGAGCCGCCGGCGCAACAAATACCGACAACCGGTTTATTTTCAATACGTTTTTTAGCCTCCGGGTTTATGCTGATTCTTTGAATTTTGCTAAGAAATGTAAACAGGCTTTCGCTCAGGTCGGAAAAGTAGACCGGCGAAGCAAAGACGGACACATCCGAGTTCAGTATTTTTTCTAACAGCGGGTTAAAATCGTCCTCCGCGACGCAGCGGCCCTTGCTTTTGCAAATCCCCCAGCCGTTTTGATCACATTGCCGGCACCGTTCCAGATTCAGTTCCGGCAGAAAAACGAGTTCGACATCGCTGCCGGCAGCTTTGCCGCCTTCCAAAACCGCGTTCACAGCCCGAGCGGTATGTCCTTCGGGGTTCCTGCTTCCGGATACAATCAGAATGTTCATGCTTCAGCTCCTTCCCAGTTAGATTTCACAGCCATTTTATAATAATAATCCTTAATAGTCATTATCAAATAGCCTGGAATATACTACTATGGTACTATCCCAATGTGGCACTGTCAAGTGCGTTCATATGTTTGTTTTAATATCTCTAAATGGCATATGATAGCGATAAATTAGGGCGGAAAATCGTTAACAGCAATATCAAAATTTAAATATAATGGAGTTTAGAATGGTGTTTTATTAAAACCGTTTTGATAAAAGTGTTAATATCACACGGTTTTTAAGGCTGTCAATTGTTGCGATTTATAGCAGTTATCACCACCCACAAAAAATAGAAAAGCAGGGCAAATGACCCTGCTCTCTTCTGTTGCTGGTCTTTCACCGCTTCTGTTTCTCAAGCTGTTCAAACTTTTCCATTAATGCAGTTATCATCTTCTGTTGAGCTTTATTCCTCTCAGTTTGTTCCTGTAAAGATTCATTAAGTTGAGCGACATAGATATGGGCCTTCTCAAGTTCTTCCAGTATCCCTCTCATCTGGGAACCTTTTCGGCAATGGCGACCTCCACAGCCGCTTCAGACGTAGGAAGCCGTATGGGGATGTTTATGACAAAAGGCGCCCGCGTCGATGCCCGGGTCCGCCTTATCTCGCTAACCAGTTGATGCGGTTCCATGGTGGCGGAAATGACGCCCAAACCGCCGGCATCGGAGACCACGGAGGCAATCTCCCAGCCGGTGATCCAGGCCATGGCGCCCTGAAGGATAGGTTATCGAATACCGAGAAGTCGCGTGATGCGTGTTTCCATGTCAAGATGTGGTTATCTCAAATTCAGGAGGATCGATGATGTGTCTTTTAACCGCGCAGAGATCCATGGCTCTGATTATGGCGTTGGTGTATTTGTCGGGAAAGCCGGCGGGCAGTTTAAGGTCGATGGCGAATTTATCATATCGTTTATTCTCTCCATTCCATTCGCATGTCATGGCGAGTGACATGCCGTCAGTATCGATTTCACGGCTATTACAGAAATCGAGCGCATAGATGCCGGCACAGGTGGCAATGGAACCCAGAAATAAAATAAAGGGCTCGGGGGCTGATCCCTCTCCCCCGGCGTCGACCGCTTTATCTGTTTTAATGTGGTATTTTCCGCCTTTTGCATCAATTTTTTTACCACCGGGAAAACCAACATCGAGTATGAATTTTTTCATGAATAATTCTCCTTTCCGTCCTCACTAAGAGCTTCTACATCGGCTGGTATTGTGTCCAATAATATATTTCCACAAAAGAAAAAGCAATCCGGCAGGTTGTTCGATAACCAGTGATTATATAGTTTTTTTTCTTGGCTATTACCGTTAATAAGATCTGGATAACATGCATTTTGTAATGCTATCCAGAAAAAAGCTGGTATTGTTTATCGACCGTAAGTTCCTGTTTGGCTAAAGACTGCCGAAAGACTCTCTGCAATTAGGTTTTAAGTACATGTATCTTGCCAGAGAAACAACTATCTGAAATTATAAAATATTACATATATGCTCTGCCTATCTCACGATTTCAGCTGTCTGATATCTTAGTTTTCATAGCAGTTAACACAACTGTCATCTAACTTGAGATACGTTGGAGCTATCTGCAGTTTTCAGATTTGAAAATATTTAAGATTACCAGAAGATATATGCAATAATTAGCGGTTGTCCCTTCATAGCTGTAACCGCCACTTTAGTTATTTTAGAAATTACTTTATAAATCAAGGCAAGCGATGTGAAAATGCGAGAGAATATAATGAAAAATCAGATCCGTTGCTGATCCTGTTCATTCCAGAAATCTCGGCGGTAAATCAAAATCTGTTTTGATATCCAGATCTCTGAGTACCATGAATGTAGCAGTACCATGGGCCAACAGTTTGTCGGCTTCGTCCCTAATGGATGCTTCGCCGATGCCTAGAGTTTTGCCTAGTTTTATGCTCTTGCCTTTTGCGAAAAGCAAGCCATTGGAGACCGAACCGAGATAGTTGAGTTTCAGATCGATGGTTATCATCTTGGCGTTGTCATCGAGCTGGGTGAAAACGGCCCAGTATGCGGCGGCATCCACCATGGCGGCATACACACCGC
>JAFDFH010000337.1 GCA_019309945.1 Deltaproteobacteria bacterium | reverse complement strand
CCTGTTTGTGCTAAGCGACACACTCATTTTAGATCCCGTGCGCGGGGCACTGTTAGGCGCCCTTAACGGCAAGTTTTGGCCGTATTGAAAAAAATTAGCGGATGGCGCAGCGGGTCTACCGGAACATATTGAGAAGTTACTCTTATTCCCTGTAAGGTGACCTTTGGAAAATGGCACCTTCTTTTCGAGTTCAAGGAAGGCGAAAATTTCAACCACAGGAATATATTGAATATTTTGAGGATTGAAATTTGAGTATGACGCCGAAATTGGACAAAAAGGGGCGTTTTTCAAAGGTCTCGTATCGCAACTGACAGAGCGGAGCTATATGCGTACGCGTCATCTCATCTCTATCCTGATACTCTTCATCTTTATCATTGCCCTTTATCCCCTGAGTCTCCGTCTTATCTCAATGATTCATTACCAGAAGGCCTCAAATCTCATCAGGGACGGACACTATGAAGCCGCTGTAAACCATCTTGAAGAAGCAACCCGCCGGCAGAACAATGATCCGCGGATCTGGAAAGAATTGGGCAAGGCTTACCATCATCTGGAAATGTCGAAATCCATTCATGAGGCTTTCGATTTTGCAAAAAAGTCTCAATACACCTATCTCGAGGCCACCCGCCTCAACCCCATTGATGCTGAAAGCTTTTATGGCCTGGCCAGAGAAACGGCGACGCTGGAACAGCTTAATATCTATGTAAACTCCGGCAGGAGGACGGAAAAGTATAACGCCCTGCCCTTCTTTCAAAGGGCCATCCAGCTAAGACCCCATGGGATTCTCTACCACTACGCCCTGGCACGCTATCTGCATCGACACAGTAAAACCCAAGACCTCCTGCAGGTCATCCGTAACTTAACCTGGATACATCCACCCGTAACCGGTGTGCTCAAAAAAGAAGCATTCTGGTCACCGGAAGTCAGAGAAGCGGCCATAGGAGGAATGCGACAGGCCATTGCAGAGGGAAAGTCTTCCCCCAATACGCATATAGCCCTGTCTTCTCTTCTGGCAGAAGAAAAAGACTGGGCCGGTGCTATCTCTCATTATCGCCAGGCGTTGGCTTCGCCGTCCAATGATCATACGGCCGGAAATTTTTACCACTTAGGACGTCTGTATTTGGAAAACAGACAATTTGAAGAAGCTCAAAAAAGCTTTTTTAAAGGGCTTTCCCTAAGCCTGAACCGGGAAAAAGATCTGGAATACCTTTACCGGTTTTATAAAGGTAAAAATGACGCTGAAAAATTTTGTCAATTTTATGATAACGTTCAGGGGAGCTTTGACCTTTCCGCCCAAACTGATATCTTACTGGCCAGATCCCTCATCGACTTAAAACACTATCAGCAGGCACGACAGGTCCTGATGGATCTTAATCAAAAAGAGCCTTTAGCAGAAGCCTACTACTGGATGGCCCGTATTGCTGAAATCGAAAAGGATTGGGACCGACTGGAGCTGGCTATCCAGAAGGCGACGGTACTTGATCCGGGGAACAGCCGTTATCACTTGATATTCTCCCGGGTTCTCAAGCGCTTAAAAAAACTGAAACGGGCTGAAAAAGCGGCCGGCCTGGCGATCAAACACGCGCCAACATCCTCGCCCGCCCTCTTTAACCACCGGGCATGGATCAGATGGAAGCTCGAGAATTATCCCGACGCTGCCGAGGACTGGGAAGCGGCTATCCAGCTCAAACCCGAAAACGCTTCATTCCATGCCCTGGCAGCAGAGGCCTATATAAAATCAGGCAGGTGGTCCAAAGCCAGGGATTATTATCAAAAGGCCGTAAGGCTCGATCCTAAAAATACGAATTACCGAAAAAAATACAATGAACTAAAAAACACGCTTAAACGTAAGGAATTTGATGTCCAAAAAAATATGGTAAAGGTAACCTGAAAATGCTAAATTGTATCCGGATACCTCAGAATTAATGAATCATAGAAAGTTTAATAAAATGGAAAAGATCGATAAACTGATCGCCAACCCCTTGCTAGTATTCAGGGAGGAGTTTGACGACTGGGCCATTCTCTTTGATCCGGACACCGGTGACGGTTTTGGCCTTAACCCAATCAGCGCCTTTATCTGGAAACGCCTGGACGGAAAACACACAATACAGGACATTCTCAAGGAGCTTCGTGAAGACTGTAAGGATATGCCTGAAAACGCGGAACAGGAAATCAAGGATTTCATTGAGGAGCTTCTGGGAAAGGGATATGCCGGATACCAAGTCAAACATGTCGAATGACGATATGAAGATCATTCGTACGCCAAGATCCTTGGATCTGGACATCACGAACCGATGCAATCTGCGCTGCAGCTACTGTTACCACTTCGCCAGCCCGTGTGATGTGGATCAGGACTTGCCAAAAGCCGAATGGCTCCGGTTTTTCGAGGAACTCAAACGCTGCGCGGTCATGAATGTCACCCTTGCAGGCGGGGAACCTTTTTTTCGTGAGGACCTGAAAGAACTCGTTACGGGTATTGTTAAAAACAGGATGCGATTTTCTATTCTGAGTAACGGCACCCTTATTACCGATGAAATGGCCGCTTTTCTATTCTCCACCGGACGCTGTGATGGTGTTCAAGTCTCCATTGACGGATCCAAACCGGAGACCCATGATGTCTGCAGGGGTAAAGGGAATTTCAACAGGGCAATGGAAGGAATCAAATGTCTCCAGGAACACCATGTCCCGGTACAGGTCCGTGTCACGATTCATAGACATAACGTTACAGATTTAGAAGCGATTGCCGAGCGTTTACTGGAAAAAATCGGACTTCCGGGTTTTTCCACAAACGCCGCTTCCTACATGGGCCTTGGCCGACAGAACGTAGAACAGGTAGGGCTGTCCGCCGAAGATCGGATACTGGCCATGGAGACCCTTTTAAAACTCAACAGGAAATACGATAACCGAATTAGTGCTCAAGCAGGTCCTTTGGCCGAAGCGACCATGTGGACGGAAATGGAACTGGCCCATCAAAAAGGAATAAACCATATCCCCGCTAGAGGCCGCCTGACAGCCTGTGGATGTGTGATGACAAAAATTGCCGTGCGTGCGGACGGCACGATCGTACCGTGTACGATGCTGAGCCATATCGAACTGGGACATATTAACAGAGATGATCTCACGGAAATCTGGCAAAATCATCCGGGCATACAAAAAATTCGGAAACGGCAAAATATTTCTTTAAGTGATTTTGAATTCTGTGCAGGCTGTAAATACATCAATTATTGTACCGGAAACTGTCCGGGTCTTGCTTACACGATTACCGGAAAAGTGAATCATCCGAGCCCGGATGCATGCCTAAGACGGTTTCTTGAGGATGGAGGCAGGCTTCCCGAAATCATTAAAGATCAGTTAGGCGGAAACAGTTAACGGGAGCATTGCCCATTTGTTATTCTACAGGTCTACAGGTAACTTCTCAAAAACTTATGGTTAACATACCAGCGGAGTCATCCGGTAATTTTTTTCAAAGCGGGCAACTGTTTGAAGCCGTTTAGGGCGGCTTACAGTGGCCCGAACAGCATAAATTGTTGATTGTAGCCTGTTTGTGCT
>JAFDFH010000336.1 GCA_019309945.1 Deltaproteobacteria bacterium | reverse complement strand
GCAATAGTTGAAAAACTGGGCCCCCAATTGAATGCGTTCATCAACAGTACAAAAGCATGAAGGCCAAATTCCCAATTTCTATTTTCTAATTTCAACGTTCCGTGAACGGTTACGAAGATTGTAACTTCTCAATATAATCCGGTAGGCCCGCTGCGCCATCCGCTAATTTTTTTCAATACGGCCAAAACTTGCCGTTAAGGGCGCCTAACAGTGACCCGCGCAAGTGATCTAAAATGAGTGTGTCGCTTAGCACAAACAGGCTACAATCAACTATTTAGTGCCCATCCAGAAACGAGGCTTTTTGTTCGAGATCAAGGCCTTCGAAAAATTTTACCGCAGGCATATAGTTGATATTCCGAGGATAAAATTTTGAGCATAACGCAGAGATCGGGCAAAAAGACCGTTTCTGGATGGGCACTATTTATGCTGTTCAGGTCACTGTAAGCCGCCCTAAACGGCTTCAAACAGTTGCCCGTTTTGAAAAAAATTACCGGATGACTCCGCTGGTAGGTTTAACCACAAGTTTTTGAGAAATTACAGAAGATTTTGATGACACGATTACAAAGTTTGAAAAGGGAGCGAAAAATGAAACCTTACATTATTGTGTTTTTAGCGGTTATCACAGCGGTCTGTATTTTTACCCCAGGGGCTTTGGGGGCAGATAAAATCTTGAAAATGTCCACGACGACCAGTACGCAATCATCAGGCTTACTGGACATCCTGCTTCCCGCCCTGGAAAAGGATACCGGCATTCGCGTCAAGGTGTTAGCCAAGGGAACCGGAGCCGCCATCCGTGATGGAATGGATGGTAATGTGGATGTGATTTTTGTGCATGCCAGGGCAAGCGAAGAGAAATTTATTGCAGACGGATACGGAACCAAGCGCTATGCAGTTATGCACAATGATTTTGTGATTCTCGGACCTGGGGGCGACCCTGCAGGGATACGGGGTATGCAAGATGCTACGGGCGCATTGAAAAAAATTGCCGATAAAAATGTGCTATTTGTTTCCAGGGGTGATGACAGCGGCACCCACACCAAAGAACAGGCCCTTTGGAAAAAATCGGGAGTCCCTTTACAAAACAAGACAACCTCTATCACCAAAAAAGGTAAATCCTTTGATATCAATTTCTTAAATCCTGAAGATTCGAGCTCCTGGTATCGGTCGATTGGACAGGGTATGGGCAAAGCCATCACCTTTGCTGAAGAAAAGCAGGCCTATATCCTTTCCGATAGAGGCACATACATAAAATATAAATATGGCCGCAACACCGGTCTTGATTTAGAGGTATTGTGTGAGGGCGATCCGTCCCTGGCCAATCCTTATGGGGTAATTCCAATCAATCCTGCAAAATATCCCCATGTGAAATATGATCTGGCGGAGCAGTTTGCAAAGTGGCTGGTCTCAAAAAAAGGACAATCTGTAATTGCGAATTACAGGCTTCTTGGAAAACAACTTTTTTATCCGGATGCCATGTAACTAATTGAACGACTCGGAATTTCTACAAGTTGATGAAAATACAAGTATTTTAATTAGCATAACCGCGAGACCAATTTAAAAATGGACTTACTTGTTGACAGTTTTTTCTCAGCAATTCTTCTGGTTGTCTCCCTTGACCCGGAGATGGTTGAAATTGTTTTGGTTTCTCTACGGGTCAGTGGTACTTCGACGTTACTGGCCGGCCTGATTGGACTTCCCCTGGGTTTTTTTATAGCCATCGAAACGTTTCCGGGGAAACGGCTGGTTATCACCTGCCTTAATACCCTTCTGGCGTTGCCGACGGTGGTCGTTGGGCTGTTTGTGTATGCATTTATCTCGCGTAAAGGCATCTTGGGCATGTTCGATCTACTCTATACCCAGAAAGCAATGATCATTGGGCAGACCATTTTAATTATCCCTTTGGTGACGACCTTTACCATCGCGGCCATCAGCCGGATCGATGAGCGCTATCGTAAAACCGCCATGACGCTGGGCGCCAACTGGTGGCAGACCGCCGGTGTGATTATCCGGGAAGCTCGCTTCGGAATTGTTGCAGCAATCATTGCCGCTTACGGCCGTGTCATTGCGGAAGTCGGAATCAGTATGATGCTCGGCGGAAACGCCAAGGGATTTACCCGGACCATGACGACAGCCATGGCCCTTGAATACGATAAGGGAATCTTCATCCTCGCTGTGGCACTCGGCATCATTTTGCTGGCAATCAGCTTTGGGATGAACCTGCTGTTTCACTTTTTCCAGGGTAGGATTCGATCCTGATGTTGTACGAAATATCACGGCTAACCAAGGTTTACGGCCAGCGGACCGTCCTGGATATTCCCCTTTTGGAGATCGAAGAAGGGGGCCTTTATGCGCTTTTGGGGCCGAATGGTGCCGGCAAAACCACCCTGCTCAACATTCTCGGGTTTCTCGATACGCCCACAACGGGCAGCATGAGGTTTCGCTCTCGATCCGTCGTGTTTAACGAAACCTTTCTCAGGAATTTACGCAAAGCCGTCGTGCTCGTGGATCAGCATCCAATTCTCTTTACCACCACGGTTTACAAAAATCTTGAATTCGGACTCAAGATCAGAGGAATTGCAAAAAAGGAGAGAGACCCTCTCATTTTAGAGGCCCTTGATCTGGTAGGGATGGGACATTTCGCCCAGTCCATGGCGCATCGCCTTTCCGGCGGAGAGACCCAGCGGATCGCCATTGCCCGTGCCCTGGTGGTGTCTCCCGAGGTTTTCTTGTGCGATGAACCCACGTCCAGTGTGGATGTAGAAAACCAGGCGGTTATTGTTAACATCCTCAAGCAGATCAATGTGCAAAAGAAAATAACGGTTCTGTTCACCACCCATGACCGGTTTCAGGCAGCCTCCATGGCCCGGCATACGCTGTTTTTGGACCATGGCAGATGTGTCACCTCCGCCCCTGAAAATGTTTTTACGGCTGTTCTGACCTTAGAGGAGAATGGCCTTGCCCGGTGCATCATACAGGATACCATCCACCTGATGATACCCACCGCTAAGAAGGGTAGGGTGCGGGTGCTAATCGATCCTGAACAGCTATCTTTCGCGCAGGCCAGGGATGAATATATCCATAAAAATTGTCTGGACGGGAGGGTGGTTCAAGTGGCTGACGAAAAAGATAAAATCCGCATTGTTGTCGATCTCGGAATCTGGATTACCTTGCTGATGCCGCGTGAAGCGTATCGATTACGGCAGCCACTGATTGGAGAACAGGTTGGTGTGGTCATACCCCCGGATTCGATTCGAATCATTTGATCCCAAATATAATAGCTGGGCTCTGAACCTCCTTGAATAATTATCAAATGACCGGTTACTGGTTCTCCATCTCTTCCAGTTCGTCGTGCATCTTTTCGGCATTGTCCCGAACATAATCCCGTACTTTCTCGTCCAGCTCGTTATATTTGTCCAGGTTTTCTTTAAAGGAGATCAGATCGAGTTCGCACAGCGAGTACATTGTTCCATCGGCCGGGTCCAGCCAACGGTCAACAATGATCGCTCCGTGTAAGGTTGTTTTGGAAAAAGTTTTCAGTGCTGTTTC
>JAFDFH010000335.1 GCA_019309945.1 Deltaproteobacteria bacterium | reverse complement strand
AAGTTAGGATGGGAATTATAACTCCAGAAACGGCATAGAATTCATACGGCCGTGGACAGACCGTGTTTACAACATCCCGCCGGACGGGGAACCTTTGAACCTCTAATTTTTTTCTTTCTATATTTAGCACCTATTCATTCAAATCAGATCATGTTTGCGAAAGATTTGTCATATAGCCATTGTGAGCAGGATGATGCATTTTAGCCCTTTGCGGCTTTGCGCCTTTGCGTGAGACTTTTTTTCCGGTTTATCTGGGTTAGGAGCGTTAAACATGAAAGGGCATAGGAAAATAGGTACCGGCGAAGTCGGGCGATTTGATCAAAGAAACACCATGTTCAATAGACCGAGGGATCACGAAAAGTCCAGTGCTGAAATACTGGAGATGGGCAGGAAGCATTATGGTATGCGTAGCTTCAAGGATGATGACGGCTATACCATGCTGGACTGGGCCTTTGCCATGGGTTCGTGGTATCTGGAGAGGTGGTGGGGATTCGGGAATATTGTGGGAAATGAAGGTCTTTATGAATGGTTCCCGGACCAATCAAAGATTGCCGAGAGAGACCGCATCCCACTGGGACAGATGTGGGATGTCTCCGACTCTCGCAAAATAACCCGGATTATCAAAAAAGCTGCAATGTACATGGGCGCATCAGCGGTTGGGATTTGCAAGCTGGATCGGCGCTGGATCTACTCTCATCGCTTTGATCCCCGTACTTTTGAACATGCCCCAATAGATGATATCCCCGACGATTTTACACATGCCATCGTCATGATTCATGAGATGGATTATACCTTGATGAGAACGGCTCCTGCCTATGGTGAGAACGCCGCCACAGGCAGGGGCTACTCAATGATGGCATATGTGGCCTCATCAATGGCTCACTTCATACGTGATTTAGGCTACAAAGCCATCCCCTGTGGTAATGATACGACTCTTAGTATTCCCATGGCCATCGATGCCGGCCTCGGTGAAATAGGCCGTAATGGCCTTTTGATCACACCCTGGTTCGGCCCACGCATTCGGATCAGCAAAGTACTCACAAATTTGCCTCTAATTCCGGACAAACCCATTGAAATCGGCGTCAGGAAGATGTGCGAAGTCTGCGGCAAGTGTGCTAAGGCATGTCCCGGACAATCCATCAGCTTCGACGAACCCACCACCGAGGGACTTACCCTATCCAATAACCACGGGATCTATAAATGGTATATTAATCCGGAAAAGTGCTTTCATTTCTGGGTCCGCAATAAGGGTGATTGCGCCAACTGTATCAGGGTTTGTGTTTTCAACAAACCAAACACCCGGTTACACAAGTTTGTTAGATGGCATGTAAAGAATCTTCCCCAGTTCGACAATATCTACCTCTGGATGGACGATCTATTTGGCTTTGGGAGAAGGATGAAAATGGAGGACATTTGGAAATGAGGCTTTTCCACTGTTCATCTCACCGTCTTTTGAAAGAGACCCTGATAATTGGAGGAAAAAACTTATGATGTACAGTCAACCCTTTGACCATATCCCTATCTGGACTCTGTTCATTGGTACAGTTGTCCTGTTCATAATCGCAGCAGAGGGGGGCTTCCGTATTGGAAAATATAATAGTTCCCACAGTGAACAGACCCGGAAATCCCAAATGAACACAATTCTGGGAGCGTCTCTCGCTTTGCTCGCCTTCTTTTTGGCTATGACGTTTAGCATGGCGGGTTCTCGTTTTGACACCAGAAAAAAATTGGTCCTTGACGAGGCGAATGCAATAGAAACAACTTATCTACGTGCAAAATTGCTTCCAGAACCTTTTCGCACGGAATTTCAGGATTTACTTGGCAAATATGTAAATGTTCGAGCGAAAATACAGATCGTTAAGATAGACACGATCCGACAAATAGTTGTCGAATCAGAAGAATTACATGGCCTTCTCTGGTTAAAAGCAGTAGATTTAATAGAGAATAAACCTACCTCTGTCGTTACAGGGCTTTTCATCAAATCACTAAACGAGGTGATCGACCTGCACGGGAAACGAATGACTGCAGCCTTGATCAATCGAATCTCTCCAAGCATTTTCATTACGCTCTACTTTGTTGCTTTTATCTCTATGGCCATGATGGGTTACCAGGCCGGTTTGGCAGGAATACGTACTTTAATAGCAGGACTTGTGCTGATGCTTGCATTTTCAGCTGTCCTGGTGCTAATTATCGATCTTGAACGACCGAGTCAGAAGATTTTCAGCGTGAGCCAACAAGTAATGGTGGATCTTAAGGGCAAAATTGGGCGGACGCCTTGAACGGACATGGTACATACGGTATCTTAAGGAGGTAATCTTATGAACACCAACATAAAACACCCCGAAATTCTGACCGTTATGGCCCTTATCGTCTTCTCGGCTGTAATGGTCGATCAGGTGCGGAAGTTCAGTTAGGGTTATAGCAAACTTTAATAGGCACTTACAGGAGGGTATTATGAGACAGTATGAATATGAAATCACAAAACATGCGAACGAGGATTTCACTCATCTTGTCTATTTCTGCAATGCTGAAGGGGCATGCAGTATCGATCAGGTCCCTGAAAATCAAATAAACATGCTCACAGACATGTTCAACAGAAGGGGCGCCGAGGGATGGGAAATTGTACAAACTCTTTTTGGGAGGGACGGCATTGTTATTTTCTGGAAAAGAGAAATGGAACAGTAAAAGGAATGATGACCAAATTGGTTATTCTGTTGCTGTTTATAACTGCAGCGGTTTTGACTGGTGTTTGGCTGAAGACTAATGCAAGAATCACTTGAGGGTACGGTGATATCTCAAATTCCGTCCATATTTGAATATCTCAATATACCCAAACTTGACGGTCTCGTAAAAAGTCTCAAAGGCCGTCACTCCCGCCGTGGTGGAATTGATTCCCCTGGATTCCCGTTTTCACGGGAATGACAATAACGGGTGTTTTGTGACTTTTTACGAACTCATCAAACTTAAATTGAATTCATAAAAATAGTCCAGCAGATTTTCGTAAAGTTTGCAAACTTAAGGAGAACCATCAATGGCTCCTTTTGCTGCAAGGGCCATAATTGGTCTAATATTTGGGTTTTTGATTTACGAAACAATCAAGGAATCTAATAAGATTTTTGGCCTCTCCCTGACTCCCTACCTTGCGTTTGCGATTGTTCCAGCAGTTGTAGTCTATATCTTTCAAGAATCCGTTATCAAAAAATTAAGAGCCTATGAGAAGGCAATCGCAATTACTAAACTCATGGAAAAAAGAATTGATAAAGTCATTTACCTCCTCGCATGGGTTTTTCTATCTATCCTTGTTATTTTTAGTTTTGTCATTTGGGCGGGAACGATATTCAAACTGAGTATTCAGGCACATTAAGTAGTGTCCATCCACGAATGAGAAAATTTGTTCGAGTTCAAGGAAGGCGAAAATTGTAACCGCAGGAATACATTTAAGTATTTCGAGGATTACAATAATATTACTTAGTCATTAAGAAATACAAGGCGAGTTGGAATTTTGAAATAGATATGTTCTGATTCGCATACTCAAAGGAGGTATAATAATGAA
>JAFDFH010000003.1 GCA_019309945.1 Deltaproteobacteria bacterium | reverse complement strand
GGCGTTATGCTCAAAATTTTATCCTCGGAATATCAACTATATGCCTGCGGTAAAATTTTTCGCAGGCCTTGATCTCGAACAAAAATCCTCGTTTCTGGACGGACACTAGTTATGGTAGGGCTTTTAAAATTTTGGCGGGATACCAGCCTGTTTGCAAAGTTCGTTTGCTGTGATGCGGTCAAGCTGCCTGTGGCGTTTGACGGGAATTACCTTGATGTCGTTTGTATAGATGGAGTGGTTGCCTCCCTCTCGCAGTAAATAGAAACCGTTCTTTTCCAAGTATCGGACAAGCTCACGTCGCTTGACTGACACTGTGGACCTCTATGGGTAATTGCTCGATGAGTGCGTTTCCGAGCGGAATCTCCTTGCCGAGTTGCTTGTATGCTGTCACCATTTCATTTAATGCATCTCGGAGCATGGTGCGGCATTCTTCAAGGTCCTTTGCCTCGGTGACAACCTCGGGCCACTCTACCAGTTGCCCCATATAACCGGAGCTAATTTTAGTATATTTAGCTGTATAATTGATCATTATTATCTAACCCCTTAAAATATCAATAAATTGAAAATATAATGTAACCCTGTGGGCTTCAATTGTCAAGTTTTTAAGGAATAGATATAAATTCGGTGAAGAAAATGGTAAATCTATTTTTAGAGCAACGATGATATTTGACACATACCCATCGCCAAAGATAAACAATTATGGATTCAGAGATGATCAAAAAGATTGATGGCGTTCTGGACCGGGTTATGGAACCGGAAAGCAACCTTTCCATCGCTCAACTGGGCCTGGTCAAAAAATTGCGATATGTGGAAAATAAAAAAACGCTATATATATTTACCAGAGATCCCACCGCTCCTCCGGCCTGCTGCACCATCATCGCCAAGCTGCTTCAAACCACCCTTTCCGAAAAGCTCATCCAGGAATTCCAAATAGAGTTTCCCGATCTGACGATTGAATTTGTCTGATCGTCTTGACA
Organism: Deltaproteobacteria bacterium; assembly: GCA_019309945.1. Taxonomy (GTDB): domain Bacteria; phylum Desulfobacterota; class Desulfobacteria; order Desulfobacterales; family JAFDFH01; genus JAFDFH01. The sequence continues at coordinate 29,949 of JAFDFH010000003.1, read as the reverse complement.
TTTTGTTATCTGAAAGTAGAATATAGGTTATGACCGAACACGGAATAGACATCGAAAAATTACCCGAACTGAACAAGCCCCTTTTGATTGCGGGATTTGACGGCTGGGGCAATGCCCTGGACATTTCGAAAGGGATGGTCACCCATTTGATCCATAAACTGCAGGCCGAACCTTTTGCGAAGATCGACCCGGATACCTTTTACCACTATGATGAAACTCGCCCCCGGGTAAACATCGAAGAAGGGGTTTTGAAAAGTTTCCTGCCTCCGGGCGGCACTTTTTACGCCGTTCCGTCCCGGTCTGGTGAAAAGGATCTGGTGATCCTCGAGGCCAACGAGCCCAACCTACGATGGTTTCAGTTCGTAGATGCGTTGCTTGCGCTTTGTGAAAAATTAGGCGTCGAGACCATTATTACCCTGGGGAGCATGTACGACAGCGTTCTTCATTCAGATCGGATCATTTCAGGCATTGCCTCCAGTGAAAACGATCTTACGAAATTGAAACAAAAAAACGTCATCCCCATCCACTACCAAGGACCCAGCGCTATTCATTCCATTATACACTCCGAGAGCCCCCCCAAGGGGGTTCACTCCATCAGCTTATGGTGCCACTGTCCGTACTATCTGCAGGGCATTACACACCTTGGTCTCTTAGCAACGTTGGGCGATTTGCTATCATTTTTGGGGGATTTCAAGCTTAACACTGAAGATCTTGAGACAGGTTGGAAAGTGCTCAAAGTAAAGATTCAAGGGTTTATCGAAAACAACCCTGAGCTCCAGACTGTCATCAATGAACTCCGCAAGGCAAAAGTAAAAGGATCCTGGGCAAACGTGGCAGGGTCCATCAAAAAAGACGAAAAAGTCATCAACATCAAAGACTTTTTGGAACCCCGCTAGTTTGAAGGGTAAAGACGTTCTCCCAAGGGTTCCGGATCATATCAGCAACAAGGCGGCCAGTGCAAACACGATCATTATTCCTGCGGATTGGCCCATCCCTAAAAAGGGTATGAAAATCAGGCTTCCCAATAATGATCCGACACAGCCCCCGAGTAAGTCCGCTGCGTAAAGGGGTGACACCACGATTTTCTGGTCTTTTATCCCGGCAAGGCTGGCAAACGCAAATAGAGCGGACACTAAAAACCCCGCGGCAAACAGTAAAAGTGAAACGACAAAAATGCCGGACGCGTAATTGGTGTGCAACAAACCCATAAAAATTAAATTGAGTACCCCAAAGCCGATTAAAAGCCCCCCCCCTACCCGCTTTCGGATCAGGCCGTATCGATGCATATGAATATTAACCACTTTCGTAATTATCATTGCACCGGTGGCCAGTCCGGCCATAAACACCATCAATAAAATCCCGATGTTTTGAAAGAGCACGCCACTCTTGGTCTGGTAGTAAAGGATGAGCATGGTTGCCACAACCATTCCCAAAAATCCGGCCACGGCAACCAGCATAATCCGTTTGAGTCGGGGCCAACACCGGGTCAGCAAAAACAACCCACCCCAAAATATACTGATAACGATATAAAAATAAATCCATGGAAAGTCTGAAGCACCGAAAAATGAGAGGTCCCAGTTGATCATTTGCGGGATAAATTTTGAGAGCCAGATCATACTGGAATACTGGTAGCAAACCGGTCGAATGTCGGTGTTGGGAGGCGCCTTTGTGGATGCCAGACGTTTCTCAATTTCAAAGAAGCGGTCATTGGTGTAAAGATAATTAACGTATTCGGGGGTGATGAATCTTGTTTTTACTTTTCTGCCATTCAATCGTTTAATCAACGTACGGGGTTCACGGCTGAGGGGTTCATTGGATGCCAGGATGGTATTTGTGACTCCCGGGAGCACCAGGGCATCTTGAAATACGGACTTCAATGCAAGATAAATGCTTGTGTTGCGGTAGCTTAGAAATTTAGTCCACAGATTTTCCGATGAAGGCAATCGAAAAGCAAACACCCCGCCTGGTTTTAATTTGTCCGCGCATTGCCTGAAATACTCCCGGGTATAAAAGCGGTTGGACTGTCCGGAAGCAGGCGCCGGCATTCCCGATAAAATCAGATCATAACGATTGGCGGATGCTAAAAAATTTCGGGGATCCCCATGGAATACGTTAACGACCTGGGACCGGAGTGATTTCTGATCGCTTGGCGGCAGATGTTTATCGGCCAGGTCGATCAATACCGCATTCAGCTCGACATAGTCGACACTCCGAGGGGCATGTTTTACAATTTCCCCGACGATTCCTTCCACACCGCCACCGGAAATCAATACCCGTTTCGGATTCTCATGTTGTATCGCCGCGAGATGGACAAATTCCTCCGCAGCGGTACCTTCGGTCTCGAAACTAAGGGCGTCATTTTCAAATACAACGAACTGGCCTCTCTGTCCTTCGATGGTAATCCGACTATAAGGCGAATCACGCGAGACAATCAGATTCGGGTGATTCCATCGGGTCATGCGCTGATCCATTTCCGGAGATAACCAGAGCAGGAACAATAAAATTGCGAACGTGAACATCCCCATATATCGAACGCGGTCTTTCCAGTTCTTATCCGGAAGCAGCAATATTCCCACGGCTATCAAACTGCACAGAATCGAAATGGTGAAATTCTGAAGTCCGAACTGTAAAAGCAGCGTCGAAGTCAATCCTCCCAAAACCCCACCTATACTTTCAACGGCATATGCGATCGCCAGCGTTCTGTTTTTCGGATTCGCATCGATATAGATTTTCGCGGCCCACTGGAATATCAATCCCATCAATATTCCAACAGGGAGAAGGGCAACGAAGATGCCCACCAGTTGTTTACCAAAAGGGAGGTAAGCCCCGGGCACTCCGCCGAATAGAGGTCGAATCCCACGAATAAACGCCACGTCCATGGGTAGCAAAACGCTAAAAATAACAAACAACAACTTGACGGCGGTCGGCGAGGGAACGAAGGTCCGCCGTCCGACCAGGGCCCCAATGGCACTCCAGAACAGCCAGATCCCCATGGCAAGTATATAAATGAGCTCAACACCGTAAAAGGCGACATTCAATTCACGGATAATAACAACCTGACCGAGGATGGAGATAAAACCGATGGTGAGAAGATAAAAGGTCATTGAGGTTTGAAGTTTGATGAATTTATAAAAAGTCCGATTGGCCAGGTGTTTGATGTTTTGTAAGCATTCACAGAGGTCAAAGGATTGGAGAAATCAAATGTTTGGGAGGATTTTTGTTCGAGATCAAGGCCTGCGAAAAATTTTACCACAGGCATATAGTTGATATTCCGAGGATAAAATTTTGAGCATAACGCAGAAATCGGGCAAAAAGACCGTTTCCGGATGGGCACTAAATATTTACTTCAAATCCGACTCGTTGAAAACGTTCGCCTGGAAGGTGTACAATTGGGCGCCATCTTTCCAGCTGCCGGCCGACAATCCCGCCTTTTGGCACAAACGATCCAAAAGCTGGTTTCGGTCCCAGCCCTGTTCCACCGGTACCTGGGGCAAGAAAACCGCCGATCGGTCATTTTTCCTGAGCACAACGCCATCACGTCCGATTAGAATATCTTCCGCCCCCCTGATCGGCTGAAAAGGCGTCAGGACCGAGATCTCGATGTCGATTTCAGGCAATTCCTTCAGGGTGACGTTTGTAAAACGCCGGTCATTGAAAGCCGCCTGGAGTGCCATCGACCCGACAACCTGACATAGCGGCAGGTCTTCCGCCATATGTCCAATACACCCCCGCAAATCCCCATGCTTTTTCAGTGTCACGAACGCACCCTGCCTTTGGCCCAGAACCGGATCGAATCCCCTGGCCAGGGGGGTGGTATCCGCGGCAAGAAATTGTCGGATCGTTTTCCGTGCAAAGGCTATCAATGCGCTTTTGTGATGATCATTCATTCCCCCGGATGGGGATTTTGGTAAAACGTTTTGCGCTGGTTCATTATGGATGCATGATTGATTCGCCGTAAATGATACAGCACCATACCCTACTACGCGATCATGGCTGCCAACCGACGCGTCGCCTGAATTGGCATAGCTGATAATTCTTGCACAGGATGCGCCCAGGGCCTTGGCCGCAATCATCGTCGTAAGGATGGGCGCCTCGCCACAGGCACAGGTTGCAAGATTGGAAACATGGCCGGCCATTTGTTTTTGAACGGTCTTCCGGACTGTGCCGGGGTCTAATGTTAAGATGGCTTCCAATGTGTTTCGATCCACTCTGACGGCATCTTTATAGGCCGGGTAATGGGACAGGTCAGAGCTTGCAACGATTAAAGCGCGCTTGCCCCTCAATACATTTGCCAGGGCCTGACCAAACCGGGCGCATAGATCCAGATCCGGGGTCCCCACGATTGCGGTCACAATCTTAGCGTCCGGGAAAAGGATTTGAACAAACGGCACCAGAACTTCAATGGAGTGTTCCCGAACATGCATGAATTCTTTAAATGTAAACCCTTTTGCCCCGGCAATCAGTTCGGCGGATACGGCTTCATCAATTCTGGCGATGCCCAAAGGAGTTTGATATCCCCCTTCCGGGTAAATGGATACGCCGGCAAATCCAGGAGCAGTATGGTTGGTCCCCAGCAAAACGATCAGATCATACTCATGGCCGGCGGCCTGCTTGAATGCATCGGCACAGATCTGGCCGGAAAAAATGTACCCTGCATGGGGCGCGATGATGGCAATGGGTTTTGCTCCCACCGGCACTTCGGCATCCTCGAGATAGGCATGGATTGCATGGGCCAACTTTACCGGATCGGCCGGATAAAATTTTCCGGCCACGGCGGGTTGCCGGATTCCGGCATGCAAATCCGGATTCGTTCCGGCTGCCAATACAATCCCGTGATATAAGCAAAGCAAGCTAAATAAAATGCAGCCTAAGAAGATTTTTTTCATCATATTCAATCCCAGACCCCTGCAATGGTCGCATTGCAATATTCGCAACGGCCATGGCGCAGATGTTTGGCCGTAATAAAAAATCCGGTTCTGGCTATGACCACCTTTCCACAAACCGGGCAGTAAGTATTGTTCCACCGGTGCCCCGGAACATTTCCAACGTAAGGGTAGTGGATCCCTTCGGCTTTGGCAATCTCATAGGCCTGTTCCAGTGTTGCGATCGGTGTGGGTGGGAGATTCAGCATCTGGTAATCCGGATGGAAACGGGTAAAATGTATGGGCACGTCCGGACCGACTTCCCCCAGGACCCATTTGGCCAACTCGGTCAACATGTGTTTGGAATCGTTTAAGGTCGGAACAACCAGGTTTACAATTTCCAGATGAACGCCCCTTCGCGCGACCTGCTGGATGCTGCGCAGGACCGGTTCCAGTTCCGCATCGCAAACACGACGGTAAAAATCTTTGCTGAACCCCTTCAGGTCAATCTTGATGGCATCTAAAACATCGCACATTTCATCAAGGGGTTCTTTGTTCATGAACCCGCAACTGATCAGAACACTATAAACATTTTGTTTCCGGGCAATTCGGGCGATGTCCGTTAAATACTCTGTAAAAACCGTTGGTTCATTGTACGTGAAGGCAATCACAGAAGCGCTGCGTCGTTCGGTTGCCTGAACAATTGTTTCCGGGGGAATAAATTGCGTCTGAAAGTCTTCCGGCCGGGCCTGCGATATCTCCCAATTCTGGCAAAATTTACACTTCAGCGGACAACCGGCAGTTGCCATCGAAAATGCTGCCGATCCGGGTCGAAAGTGGTACAAAGGTTTTTTTTCGATGGGATCCACATGCACGGAAATCGGACGCCCATACACAAGACTTCGGAGCTTGCCGTCCACATTTACTCTCGTCCGGCACACCCCTCGTTCACCTTCCTTAATGATACATTCCTGCGCACACAATAAACATTTTATGATGACTTCGCCATGATCATGATCGATATTCTCAATATTGTCTTTGACACTGTGACACGACCGACATTGAACGCCGGGAGAGTGGGTTGAAATCCAATAGCGGGCGACAGGTGCCTCCTGCAGAAGATTATTTAAAGTGTGAGCAGGGATTTGACCGGCAATCCCAGGGCCAACCAACTGCCTGAGCCATAACGGAGCTGACAGCGTAACACCGGCGCTTCCCAAAATCATTCCGTATCGCGATGCCCTTTGGAAGAATTCTCGTCGGGTGCAATTCTTAGATACGATGTGGCTTTGTTTATCGTTTTCAGGAAATAGCATCTGAAACCCTAAACCGGAAAAGTTGCAGGTGATCTAAAATTTGAACTTAAAATATGACCAAAAGTTGACCCTGTGTCAAGGCCTAAACCTCCACAGGGCGTTCACAGGTTCAGCGTTACCTTTTTTTTGTTAATTTTGTAACCGTTCACGGAATGTTGAAATTGGAAAATAGAAATTGGAAATTTGGCCTTCATGCTTCTGTACTGTTGATGAATGCATTCAATTGGGGGCCGAGTTTTTCAACGATTGCCTTTTATTCTGTCATATTTGATTCAGATAAAATTTTTCTTCTGATGAGTTTTCGCAACCATGATTTTGTTCCACTTATCAAAGTCGTGCCAGACCATATCTGCTAACGCTTCTACCAGTTTGTAGACATCCAACTCCTAAACTCGTTTCATCCCTCCCCAATTTCTACTTTCCAATTTCAAGTTTCACGCCGTGAACGGTTCCGCAGTTGTTTTGCAAAAGCTTTTCTATTCTACTTGACACTCGAACCTGGCTTTCTCTATATTCCCTATGCCGTATACCATTGCCCGATAATCCTCCGTTTGCGGATGACTGGTAGACAATAAACATGTAAACCTTGATAACAACAGGAGAAGCTAAACAATGAAACTCGGAATTGTGGGCCTTCCCGGTTCAGGCAAAACAACGATATTTGAAGTCTTGACCAAACATTTTACAGATACCGGACATAAGGAGGAAGCCCGTATTGGAACCATACCAGTATCTGATAAACGCGTGGATGTTCTCAGTGAGATGTATCAGCCCGCAAAAACCATCTACGCTCAGGTGGAATATTTTCTTCCCGGGATAAAGGATAAACAAAAAGAAAATGTATGGATACAAGTCAGAGATTGCGATGCGTTGATCCATGTTGTGAAGAATTTCACCGGATACAGCATTGAAGCACCAACTCCTTATGAAGATTTTCGCAGACTCGATCAGGAGTTTATCTTCTCTGATCTTGTAGTCACGGAAAAGCGATTGGAACGTCGGGCACTCGACCGAAGAAGAGGTCAAAAAACAAATCAGGAAGAACTATCCCTGCTAAAGGAATGCCTGGAAGCATTTGAAAACGAAAACCCCCTGAGAAAATTTCCGGGTCTTGCCTGCGCCCCGGTTTTGAAAGGCTATGCGTTTCTTTCGGCCAAACCGGTGCTTGTCCTAATGAATAACGATGACGATGATGACAGTTTACCCGGTGCCCATGAACTGATGGCTGACGAAGATTGCATGGTTGTAAGGGGCCGGCTCGAACATGAACTGGCGCAGATGTCCGATGAAGAGGCAACGGATTTCCTGGCCGCATTTAATATATCCGAATCTGTCATGGATAGAGTCATCAAACGTTCATATGATTGTCTCGGCCTTATCTCCTTTTTCACGGTTGGCCACGACGAAGTCAGGGCATGGACCATAAAAAAAGGAACCGAAGCCATCGAAGCGGCAGGGGTGATTCATTCAGACATGCAAAGGGGGTTCATCCGTGCAGAAGTGCTTTCATATGCAGACCTGATGGAAGCCGGCACCGAAAAAGCAGCAAAAAAGAAGGGTACCGTCAGAGTTGAAGCTAAAGTCTACGAAGTTCAGGATGGAGACATTATTAATTTCCGCTTCAACGTCTAAAAAGAAATAATTAAGGCAACATTTTTAACGCTTGATCAAAATCTTCAATAAGGTCTTCCGTTGCTTCAATACCCACCGATACACGGATTAAACTGTCGGAAATTCCCAGGGCCCGCCGCTCATCCGGGGGCATGCCGGAATGAGACGTTGTGGCGGGCCGCGTAATGAGGGTTTCGACTCCACCCAGGCTCGGTGCAACGACCGGCAGGGTCGTGTTGCGGATAAAACTTTCAGCGGCTTCCATCCCGCCCTTCACTTCAAAACTCAGCATACCGCTGAACCCGTCAAATAATTCACAGGCGCGCAGATACCCGGGGTGGCTTTCAAGGCCCGGATAATTCACTTTTTCAATTGTTCGGTGATTTTCTAAATATTTCGATAGGTTCAGGGCGCTCTCGCTCTGACATTGCATCCTTACGCCAAGGGTTTTTATGCCGCGGTGAAGCAGAAAACAGGCATGGGGATCTAGGGAAGCCCCAAGATGATTGAGCTTGTGGGTGATCCTTTCGATCAAGTCCGCACGTCCAATGACCGCCCCGGCCACAATATCTGAATGCCCATTGAGGTATTTCGTGCAACTATGTAAGGAAAGGTCAAAACCCCATTCCGCCGGCCGAAAATTTATCGGACTTGCAAAGGTATTGTCGATCATCGAAACGAGATCATGGCCTCTGGCAAATTCAACCACGGCCTTGAGGTCCGCCACCTGTAATAAAGGATTGGTCATGGTTTCGACAAAAATAGCTTTCGTATTGGATCGCACCTTGCCCTCCCAAGAACCCGGATCTTCACCATCGATAAAATCAAATGAAATCCCGAGGGCGGCAAAATCTTTAGTAATGAAATCATGGGTACCGCCGTATAAACACGCCTGGGCCAAAAAATGATCACCGGGAGCAAGAAGGGTGAGGAGGGTGGTTGAAATGGCACCCATACCGCTGGCCGTTACCAGCGCGGCCTCGGCATTTTCAATGGAGGCCAGCTTTTGATGGAGGGCGATGTGGTTTGGTGTGTTGTTCAGGCGAATATATCTGAGATCATGGTAACGGCCTTGTCCCGTGTATTCAAACGTAGAAGATTGAAAAATCGGCATACTGACGGCCCCGTGAATAAGCGGTTCGGGCTCACCGGCGTGAATCAATTTAGTGGCAATGTGTTTGATATGTTTGGCCATGATTGTCATCTCCTTCTTTTCGCTGGGTAAGTTTTCCGTCTTTATGATGATGATAAACTATTTATCCTGTTCATCACGCGTTCATTAGTCGTGAGAGTCTCTAAAGCCAAAGATCTCAAAATATATATATACATCTGTCATCCGAATATGATAAAGAATTTTTTTCAAATTAGCGGTGCTCCGCATATTCTTTGTTGTAACAGACGTTCAGCCTGCAAGTATCATATTTGAATACAGAAATTCAACATTTTGTACGGATATCTCAACTTGCCTTTAGTAATCGATAAATGAGGTTCAAACTTGAAACACAATAATCAATTTTCTACATATCTGATATTAACCGGGGCAATGCTTTTCTGGGGACTCTCCTTTGTGGCCACCAAGATAGCACTTCAAAGCATCCCCACCTTTACGCTCATTTTTTTACGATTTTCGATTGCCGCTTGTCTGCTTCTTCCATGGCTAATTCACCGCGACCGGCTTTCCTTTACCCGCAAAGATCATTTTAAACTGTTTCTCGTCGCCTTGTTTGAGCCGGGTCTCTATTTCATCTTTGAAACCATCGGTCTGCAACATACGTCGGCACCCAAAGCAGCCCTGATTATCGCCACCATACCTGTCGTCGTACTGTTTGCAGCATCCCTATTACTTGGTGAACGCATCAGTCCGGCTAAACTTTTCGGTACCTTGATATCTATTGGGGGGATTAGCGTGTTGGTCGCAGGAGATCCACAATTCGAGTGGGACCTGGGTGGTCCCCTTCTTGGAGACCTCCTCATATTCGGAGCAGTCATTTCAGCATCCCTCTACATCGTCTGTGCCCGGGATCTGGGCAAGAACTACTCGACAATCGAAATCACCGGGATGCAAGTCGTTTACGGCGCCTTATTTTACGCGCCCGCTTTTATATGGGAACTGCCGGAGATACAATGGGCGGCAATCAGTACAAATTCTATAGGAGCACTTGTCTATCTGACGCTGTTTGCTACCATTGCGGCTTTCTTATGTTACAATCATGCGCTTACACAGATACCGGCTTTCCGTGCGGCAATCTTTATAAACGGTATTCCGCTGGTAACAGCCGCTGGAGCGTGGGTTCTGCTGGGTGAAAAGCTCACGCTAATACAGGCTGGAGGTGGTTTACTGGTATTATGTGCTGTTTATCTAACCAATCGCCCTGAACTACAAACGGTACCCCAGGAATTTTAGTCCTCGTTTTCCCCCACTTCGGCTTCTTGCTCCGGTGCCTTTTCAAGTCCCTTCACCGCTGTTTCAACAGTACGGTAAATACTTTTGAAGGTCTCATGGAAACCAGTCGGAGAAATCCTTCCGGTCTCGATGAATTTAACGACGATTTCCTTGGCTGCTCTGAGAATCTGTTCATCAAGGGAAGACATTTAAAACACCTTTTTATTGGTTTTTATTCTGGTTATCCAACACATCACGGACTGTCTTCGCAAGATCATACAGCGCCATCGGCTTCATCAGAAAACCATGAATACCCATGGCATTGGCTCTTTCCTTGGGCATCTTTTCACTAAATCCCGTGCAAAGAATAACCGGAATATCCGGCCGGATATTCATCAGTTCCACGGACAGTTTGTCTCCGGTCATGTTCGGCATGATCATGTCCGTAATAACGAGATCGTATTTTAGCGGCTGTTCGCGGAATGTCGCTAAAGCCTCTATGCTGCAGGTTCGGGCGGTAACCTGATACCCGAGATACTCCAGGATCTGTTTTTCCATGAAAACGATCTGTTTTTCATCATCCACCAGGAGGATTTGTTCATGGCCGGTGGGCAACTTCTCATCGGTTACAGTTTCAGATGTATCAAAGACTTCTTTTATCAGCGGCAAATAAATAGTAAAAACAGCCCCTTTATCCGGCTCACTGGATACCCGGATATCGCCACCATAGCTTTTGACAATGCCATGCACCACCGCAAGACCCAACCCGGTGCCCTTACCTTTTTCCTTGGTGGTAAAATAGGGTTCAAAAATACGCTCCACAACCGCTTGATCCATACCATGCCCGGTATCACCCATTTTCAAACAAAGATACGCCCCGGGATCCATATCCAAACCCGTCAAACCATCCGCTGTTAACTCCACTTCACTAAGAATCACCTCCAGGGTGCCCCCGGTTTCAGCCATGGCATGATAGGCGTTGGTACACAGATTCATGATGATCTGATGGATCTGGGTGGGATCGGCCATAACCGTACCACAGTGTTTATCTATTTTTTGACGTATTTCAATCGTCGCCGGCAGCGAAGACCGAATCAGGCTTAGCGCTTCCTTCACCACTAATTGAACTTTCAACGGTTTTAGCTCATAATCGTGTTGCCGGCTGAAGGTGAGAATTTGCAGAACCAGGTCTTTGGCCCGCATGGCGTTTTTGATAACCTGATTTAGGCTTTTTCTAGCTGTGCTGTCTTCAGGTAAATCATCCATGGCAATCTCCGTAAAGCCGACGATCGGAAAAAGGATGTTGTTAAAATCATGGGCAATACCGCCGGCCAAAGTGCCGATGGCCTCCATCCGGTGGGCTTGTCGCAGTTGGGATTCGAGGAATTTTTGTTCCGTCAAGTCAAGAAATACCGTTATAATACAAGATTTGCCTGCAATATTGACAGGTCTTGCAAACATCAACGCTTTGACAACCAAATCATCCTTGGCCCTAAAATCCATCTCTAATCCACGAACTTCACCATTTGTTTGCAGTTCCTTAATAAAATGGCCCCTATCACTTTTAGAGTAAAACCCCATTTCGGCTGTAGAGCGACCGATAAGTTCTTCCATGCTGTATTTAGTAATCTCACAAAACTTAGCATTGACATTGATTAAAGTACCCGATTCCAGTTCTGTAAGGGCAATTGCTTGCGGAGACAAATCAAACAGACTCCGGAATCTAAATTCACTCTCCCGCAAGGACTCCTCGGAACGCTTCTGTTCACTGAGATCTATCATAATCCCGCGCAAGCCCACGGGCTTATTTTCGCGGATAATAGGATTAGAGTGTATGGTAACAGGAAATGTACTACCGTCTTTTCTTAGCGCAGTGTATTCAACCCCACTTAAGACGGCCCCGTTCAATACCCTTTGCATGTTTTCCAAAGCGCTCTCCCGATCCTGAGGAATTAACATTTCAAGGGCATTCAAACCGGTATTAAAATTATTTTGACGGTAGCCAAAAAGTTCAAATGCATTATGGTTTGCGAATGTAAGGTTTCCTTTTTTATCCATCTCGAAAACAATTTGCGGTAATGAATTTGCTAACTCCTTATACTTTTCTTCGCTCTCCTGTAACGCTTGCTCCGCCCTTTTACGGTAGAGGGCCTCTTTTTTTAATTCCTTGACCTTTTGTTTCAATTCTTCATAAGTTGCTTTTTTGGCCATCAGAAAATACTCCAATTGTTAAAGCGTTGCACGATTTGATCTGACGTTCTTCATCATCGCTCCTGTATTAGACTACTTCGTGCCCGGTTTTTCCAAGTTCAAGGAAGGCGAAGCTTCAACATACTGCCCCTTTTTGAGCAAATCTTGGTACTCTAAATATTTTGGGGACATCACCCTAACATACCTTCCTTAAAATCGCTATAATTTCCTGGCCGAACTCTTTTTTCTGCCAGTTTTTCATTTCTTGCATCGCTTCAAGATCCTTTTTATGAACAGGATTTTGAATGGCGATTGCGGTTAAAAGCGCTTTGTTGAAAAGGACGGCAGGATCGATTTCAAGCTCTGCCGCCCAGGCATCGCGCCAGTTTCTCAAGGCCTTCATCCGTTTGTGTATGGCAGGTTGTAAGACCGGTGCCTTCTTGCGCGGGTAAACCGGAAGATCACGTTCAGGTACTTTCAAAGCTTTTTTTACAATATTTACCAACGCATTGCCATACATATCGATCTGGGTTTTACTTAAAGCATTTAAAGCAATTAAACACGTTAAGGTTGTCGGCTTTGCCCTTGTAATTTTTATCAGTGATTCATTCCGGATGACTTTAAACAGGGGTCTATCCTTTTCTTTCGCAATGCTTTTCCTGAACTGAATTAGCGATTCAAGGACCGCAAGACCTCTGGGTTCTAGTTTCCCCGCACCCTTTACTTTGAGAAACAACGGGCTCCTATCCGGCGAAGCCGGCCTCACACGGCATAAATGCTCACACTCTTCTCGTACCCAAAACAGACGCCCTTCCTTTCTAAGCGCATTGCCGAGAATTTCTGCAAGCATGACCAGATAAATCACATCTCTTGCAGCGTATTCGATCATATTCTCCGCCAGGGGCCGTTTGGACCAGTCTTTTTTCTGATATTTTTTATCGAGACGCAGATTGAACCGTTTCTGCAGAACAGCTCCCAGACCGGTTTCCTCCATTCCCAGAAACCTGCATGCCAGTTCAGTGTCAAACAGGTTGTTAATCTCAATGTTAAAATCTCTATACAGAGACCGCACATCGTAATCAGAACCGTGAAAAATTTTTTGAATATCAGGCCTTGAGAAAAAAGGCTTAAGGGGGGACAGATCTTTAACCTTTAAAGGATCGATCACGACACACATCCGTTTTGACGCTATCTGGATCAGGCAGATCTTTTCCTTAAAATGGTACATCGAGTCCGCTTCAATATCAACGGCAATGGTTTTTTCCTTTTCAAGACGAACCGTTATTTCTTCAAGCCCGGATAGGGTATCGATGATTTGAAAATTTGTTTGTGGATTTTTTTTCATGGGCAAAATAGAAGTTTTCGTTCAGGCGCTAGTGAGCAACTGGAACTTTTCCCTTGACCCCAACCGCAGTTTCCCCTAACTAGTGCCCATCCAGAAATGGTCTTTTTACCCGATCTCTGCGTTATGCTCAAAATTTTATCCTCGGAATATTAACTATATGCCTGCGGTAAAATTTTTCACAGGCCTTGATCTCGAACAAAAATCCTCGTTTCTGGACGGACACTAACTATTTGAGTTTCGATGGGTTCGCTGACCGGCCTAATTATAGCATTTATTATAATTACTTAAAAATAGAATTCATTACCCGGTGAACATATAATGATACATATAACATTTCCAGATGGCAGTATAAAGGGTTTTGAATATATTCCTTCCGGAATGGACGTGGCCAAGCGTATCTCAGAAGGTTTAGCACGTGACTGTGTCGCCATGATGTTGGACGGCATCACGGTCGACCTGAACACGCCCATTACTCAGGATGCCCATGTCCGGCTGATCACGACGAAAGACAAAGAAGCCCTTGAAATATTGCGCCACAGCGCGGCTCACGTAATGGCCCAGGCCATCCAGCACCTCTATGAGGGGGTCAAATTGACGATTGGCCCCGTGGTGGAAGACGGTTTTTACTACGACATCGACATGCCACCCGTTTCAGAAGACGAATTTCCGAAAATCGAGGATGAGATAAAAAAGATCATTAAAGCCAAGATCCCCTTTGAGCGGAAAGTCGTTCCAAAATCCGAGGCGCTGGCATTTTACAAAGACGAACCTTACAAGGTCGAGATGATTTCGGAGCTGGAAGACGGTAACATTTCCCTTTATGAAATGGGAGATTTTACCGATCTATGCCGTGGTCCCCATCTACCCCATACCGGATTTATTAAAACCCTAAAGCTGATGAAGGTTTCAGGTGCTTATTGGCGTGCGGATCAAACCAAAGCCCAGCTCCAAAGAATTTATGGCACCGCCTTTTTCAGCAAGAAAGAACTGGCCGCATACCTGATTTTTCTTGAAGAAGCCAAAAAAAGAAATCATCGCAAAATCGGTTTGGCCCTTGAGCTATTCAGCTTCCATGATGAAGCCCCCGGAATGCCTTTTTTCCACCCCAAAGGAATGAATATATGGAACAGCCTCATTGCCTATTGGCAGGCTGAGCACCGGGCAGCAGGCTATGTTGAAACAAAAACCCCGATCATGCTGAATCGCGATCTCTGGGAAAAAAGTGGACACTGGGAGAACTACCGCGACCAAATGTACACAACCACGGTAGATAATATCGAATATGCCATCAAGCCCATGAATTGTCCCGGTGGAATGCTGATCTACAATTCCAAGCCTCATTCCTACAAGGATTTACCGCTTCGGATCGCGGAAATCGGGATTGTGCACCGACATGAGTTAAGCGGCGTATTGTCAGGCCTTTTCAGGGTCAGATCCTTTCACCAGGATGATGCCCATATTTTTATGACACCGCACCAGATCGAAGATGAAATCGTTGGGGTCCTTGAGCTGGTCGAACGCATATACGGCACTTTCGGACTCGGGTTTCATCTGGAGCTCTCAACCCGCCCTGAAAAGTCGATTGGAACGGACCAACAGTGGGAAACCGTCACCAAAGGCCTGAAATCAGGCCTGGCTGTTTATGGTAAAGACTATAAAATTAATGAGGGTGATGGTGCGTTTTACGGGCCCAAAATTGACATGCACATCAAAGACGCTCTGGGCCGGACATGGCAGTGTGGAACGGTTCAACTCGATATGGCACTGCCTGAAAGGTTTGACCTTTACTACGTCGGCAAAGACAATCAAAAGCATCGACCGCTAATGATTCACCGGGTCGTTTACGGCTCCATTGAGCGCTTTCTGGGTATCCTGATCGAACATTTTGCCGGCAAGTTTCCGTTATGGCTGGCCCCCATCCAGGTTGTCGTTCTGGCCATCAATGACGAAATCGTACCCTATGCCAACACGGTAAAAATAAAACTTGAAAAGGCAGGGCTGCGGATCGAGCTAGACCGTCGAACCGAAAGCCTGAACCGTAAAGTGAGAGACGCCCAGCTCAACAAAATTCCACTTATCCTGACCATCGGTGAAAAGGAGAGGGAAGCGGATACACTTTCCGTCAGAACCCCGGGAGGTAACGTCCGGCATGGAATTCCCCATGAAGAATTTTTAATCAGGGTGAGGAAACACATTCGGCAAAGAAATTTAGATCCGGATATTTTTATTGAGGATTGATGGGGACAAAAACCGCAGGCATAACAAGTCACCGAATAAAATGGTGTGACTTGCGCTGTAAGGATGCTGATTTTGCTAAAACTGAGGCTCTGGACGGGAGCTGCCGGACCTTTCAGTCTCTATGGTGCTGCAAACTGCAAAAACATGTCACCAAAAACTCACTCTGTGAGGTGCTATTCGGAAAAAGACGACCAACCACCGGGTGGTAGTAAAAAATTTAAAAAAAGGAGCCCGTTTCAAAACGTTTCAGTTTGTTCAAGGTCAAGGAAGGCGAAAATTTTATCCACCCCAGTACGATCTTCCGGACCTACGGGGCAGGCACGAATACATTGAGTATTTGGAGGATTAAAATTTAAGCCTGACGCAGAGATTTGGCAAAATGGGACGTTTTGAAATTGGCTCAAAGGAAAAACGCAATACAGACCTACCCGAAATATAAACCCTTCCTCTTTTACTGGCTTCCCATCTTCATTTATTGCCTTTTGATTTATATTCAATCTTCGTATCCATCCCCTGAGCGTGTGCCTCAGTTTCCATACATTGACAAGCTAGTCCACCTGGTGGCTTATGCCCTTTTGGGTGTCCTTTTTTACAGGGCTTATAGAATTCATATCAAAAATAATCTGAAACTCGTAATGCTACTGAGCATCGCTTCGTCTTCGCTATATGGTATCACGGATGAACTTCACCAGCATTATGTCCCCTATCGAAATGCAGATCTGATGGATGTTCTGGCGGACGTGCTCGGCAGTATCCTCGGGGTTTATGTTTACCGATTCATTATGGATAAACCTGAAAAAATAGCCACAAAGGCACCAAGACACAAACAATAAATGTTATTATAATTAAACTTCGTGTCTTGGTGGCGAAAATATTTGGTTAGATAAATCCTTCGCAAATATGATGTGATTTGAATAAATGGGTACTAAGGCTGATGAACAAAAAAAGTTAAGCGCGAGCTAAAGTTAACCCAATAACGCCAAAAAATAAGCGAGGTTGTCCGCATCTATTTAGGGGTTTATTTTGATAGTACAAAATGTTAGGTCTTGGGGATTTCGTAATACAATTCACGGAGATAGGAATGTATTGCGTTGTCCGTAGAGCTGTAAAGCTCATTTTTCAAGCTGGTGAAGCGGTACCTGAGCTCAATTCCAGGAATAGAGTTCGCTAAATCAACCAAATTCGGTGGCAGCGAAGCCTGAAATATCTCTTTCATCGTTCTACCTTTGAAGTCTTGTTTGGCGATTGAAGAAAGTGCATTTTCGATCACATCCTCAGAATGTTTCACTTCCAAAGCCATTAGCAGCCTGGTCATAACAACCGCCTTGCGGTACAGCCCATCTTCCGAATCTGTCCCCCCTGACTGCTGCAGGAATTTTACGAGAAAATAGGCCTTATCGATAATCTCGGGTATAACATCCTTTACGATAGCGACACAGTTGGGGTAGTCGGTAGAATGACTATCCAACCATATACTGGCAACTTTAGAGCGTCTGAAATGCGAAGCAACCGGACCGGTTTTCTGTAAATACATGTTGGCCCGCCCTTCCTGGTTGGCTTGATGGGCTAATTGTAAGATACCCATAATGTTCATAGGGAACAGTTCAACTGCTTCAAGTTGATGGGAAAAGGCTAGATCGTTGATCTTAATATTGGTACTATATTTAGAAGATTGCCGGTATAGATCACCCAATTCTTTTGACGCGTAGGCAGCCAAAAAGAAGGCGTTATCCGGAACCACTTCAGAATCGGTCCCCGCATATTTTCGAAAGAATGAAAGATATTGTAGTAGTGGACTTTCGATCACATAAAGATTTTCTGCATCGGGGTTGCTGGTGCTGGTTGATTTGTAATAAGCAGATTGCATCATCAAGAGTTTGGCTGAGGAGTCCCACAGCTGGCACATAGCCGTAATGTAGTTGTTTTTTTTATTAAAGCCTTTATGTACGAACCCACGTTTTTGCACTGCGGGTAGTGAAAGTTGATCGTAAACAGCATTAGCATTCTTGATGAGCTTATTGCTTTCTGCTGGTAAATTCCTGAAAAACACATTTGAAGCGAGCAAATCATCTTTGGCAGTGAGCCGTCTTATGATGTAGTTTGCGAATCCCATGTATTGAGTTAAAATAGCAGCTTGTCCCTTAGGGGTGTTAGCCCAGGACAAGGCCAGTTCATAATAGGTGCGCGTTAAATTATACTTTGAAACAAGTAAAGCTGCGGATTTTTCATCTTCGAAGGCATACTGGTTGGCAGTGGCTTCTACAAAGGCAACCGCGAAGTTCAAATTGGAATTATCCGATTTCAAACCATGCATACGCTCGACGATTGCTTCGACAACATTTCGATATCCATTTTCACTGCTTAATTTGTCCTTGATAGATGTTATAATAACACCCAGCGGATAGAGATCAGGAATTGTTTTTTCAATAATCGCCTGGGTGATGATTAGATGCGCGATATTCTCATAAAGAAAGTGTAAATTCTTAACGAATTCCGTCTTAGAACTCTTATAACCCATCATCAGAATATCGTCCGCCTCAAGCCTGAGAATAACATCTTGCCATAGTTTAAATGTATTTTTAACAAAAGCGTCCCTGTCATTTTTCACCAAATCGCTGTATGTCTGGAAAAGATAGTGCCAAAAAGCAATACTTGAAAATTCTTTTTTACCGGACAGAACGGTAAGGGTTGATTTGGCGTTTTCAAGATATGTTTCATTATCGTTTGCAAGAAAGAGGATGAATTGAGCCACGGCTAACCGGTAATATTTCTTCCAGTCCTTGCCACTGACAAATAAATCCGGATCAATTAGTTCGGTTTTTGCTGAGCCGGTCGTCAATTCTGCAGTGAGCAAACGGCAGTATTCCGCAAGGCTTTGACCATACTCGCCCTTTTTATTTGCTAACAAATCCTGCAGGTCTTTTCGGGGATACCAGCTGAATTTATAGGCTACGTCCACAAGATTGTCCCATCTGGACACGGCCTGTTTTGCAGCAAATGCAGAAGCGTGAGCACCAAATACAAATAATAAAACGAGTGCTAGCCTGTATATTTTCATGGAATAACTCCTTTCGCTTTTGAATTCTTAACGCCTTTGATAGCCAAATGGAGAGCCGCGCATCTATCTTGCAGAAGTCTTCCTTCCGGGTTATAAATTTCAACTTTGATAGTGTACCCGGTTTCCGTATATTTAAAAAAGAAATGGATTCCATTTGACTCACATTTGGCCGGACCACCTAAGAGGGTGGCCAGTTTCGTTTTAAGATAGAACTCTTCTTCAGGGTTAAGGCACACGGCCAATGCCTTTAAGCTAATAAGATAGGCCGGGTCGAGCTCATCAATCGCACCGGAAAAATCGTGAGATTGCCGATGCGGATTGGAACCTATGACCCTTTGCATTGACTTTGATGATCTGGGGGCAGGCTTCGCAAATGAACCGATCGTTGGTATAGTCAATCTTTCTTCCTCAAGCGTTTTATCTTTTTGAGCGGCAAGAAATTGAGGTTGACTTCCGGCATGAGGTGCAGTTGGAGACCGATAGACGGTCGCATTCTTTTTTGTTAGATAGCGTACATCGGCCTGATCAGGTTCAGACAACGCGATTTCTTCAGAATCGACCGGTAAACTGGAAGCAAAGGGTCTTGAGTCTGATATTTTGACAGCGGTGGCAATTTGGTCGCGGCTGATTGCATCTATTTCATATTTTTTTTGCGAATGATTTGCATAAGAGACAGTTTCACCTGGCACATTCGGCTGCGTCAACAACGCGGCAGACCTGTCAAAGGGCATCGCCTTATTTTGACCTGGAGCATGAACCGTATAGTTTTTTTGAGAACGCTTGGCAGGATAAATAACTGCAACCGGAACATCCACCGGTGTTAAAGAAGAGACCGCCCTGTTAGATGGTGCAACCCGGTCTCGATTGACTTTACTAACCTTGTATTTTTTTTTAAAACCATTTGAAGAAGAAACAAGCACATTCTGATCTTCCGAAGGTAGTGGATTAAATTCGGTTATGGAATCGGGTTGCCGGGGTTTATTTTCTGTTGCAGCCACATTTGTACGTTTAATATTGTACTTATCTTTATGCTCACGAGGAATTGAAATATTGATCGCTTCAGATTGTGCTATTTTATCAAATGAGACGGTTTTAGGGGCTTGATTCTTTGCGGCCTTTTGAGGTTTTGGCTTAATTCTCCGATGTATTCTCACATCAGGCAGTATTTCCTCAGGAGATGATTCCGGCTTTAATATTATGACCGGGTTGGTCCTTTGCGCTAAATTTTCTTTTTTTAGTGGCACTGGCGCTTTTTGAACCGGCGGAGCTTTGGGGGGGGCTATATCTTCGATAACCTTGATCATTATATCAACCGGTTGGGGAATTTGGTTGTCTTGAAACACTGGAATCATTTTGCTAAATAAAAAAATGAAAACGATACAAAGCAAGGCCATAATGCTCTGCAACAGGATTTGAAGCCAGGGAACATCATGAATAAATAGTCCCGAAATAAATGCTAAAATTCCCGGTTGTTCCGGGCTTCGATGGTTCAAATGCCGATTATTCTTTTTCCGTCGATCCGCGAAAATGTCATGCGCGGATCTGGGCATTGGGATGTCACACACACCCCAGCCATACAGGCTTTCTTTGAGTAACATTACTTCTGATTTAACTGTTCAGGGTTCATGGGTTTTACAATTGTCTGGGTGCTGGCTGATGACCAGACCCGTGCTAAAGCGCCAGCGGCAAAAAGAAAATCTTGACTCAATGACTTTTTCGCCGGCATGAGTGTTGGAACACCGCTGATTTTCTTTAGCGCTTCCAGTTCCGGAATTAGATCATTTCGATCAAGTCTTTTTGAATATTGTTCGGTTGCACGGCTTTTAAAAATTCCGACCTTCACGAGCCCAAAAGGCTTAGGATGATCCTCTGTTTTTTGATACACCTGCAACTCCCAGACATCATATGCTTTTTTCACCGGTGACAGGTTCGGGTTATCCGGTACGGCGGGAATGTCCATTTCAGAAAAATGAATATTTATATTATCAGGGGCACTGGGTACCAAACTCAAGCTGATTAAAAGTAAAAAAGCAAGGTCCGTAAAAGCAAATAGCCAGATCTGACTCTCTTTAGTCTTCATTTTCTTTACCTGGATTATCACCTGAATGACTGTATATGTCTTTGGAAACAGCTACCAGTCCTTCATTGATGCGTTTATGGGCAAGCGTGTAGGCGGTCTTTTTCAAAAATTCCAGGGACGTATAGCAGGCCAAAGCGATGAGGGTTGTATATAACGCCGTTGCTATACCCGCAATCGTCACATCACTATTCAAAGTTCCCGTGTTGGACAAGAAATGGATGACCATTCCAATAATTGTCCCAATAAACCCCTGCGGCGGCATCAGATTTGCCGTCATGGTAAGCGGTTGCAGAAACTTTTCTTCGAAATACCTTTCACTAAATTGAAAAGCCGCATCCCTAATGAATGCATCTGGAGGAATAACTTTAGAAGTTTCCCCGTTTTCTTTTTCTTCAATATAGTACTTTTTCGTTTTTTTAAAAAAGCCTGCCGTAATTACCGAAAGAGGGCTTTTTATGCTACCGTGAAAATCGTTTGAGCCAATCCTCTTTACAATTTCTTTGGAATCACGAAATGTTAATGAACGAAATGATTGATAAGATTTTGCGAGGGCAAAAAAGAAGGTAATGGCGATTAAAAGATAGATCGCCACCTGCAGTTCACCTGAAAATTCATTTATAAAATATGTCATTGTCCTGACAATTGAATTTGCCAAAATATCAAATAAGCTGTTGTCAACCGGCATAATATTAATATTTACCTCTTTATTTTAGCTGTTTGTATCAACTGAAATCTTTTTTCTTATTTTTTCTATTCCTTCAGCAAGTGTAACCAAACCATCATCGCCTCGTTCGGTTGTTATGGCTGATAGATACTCCCCTCCAAAACGCCCATTAAGCCAATCAAGATAATACTTTGCCTGATAGGGCCTTGCCAAATCAAAATAAAGGGAAGCACTGAGCAGATAAAGTTTTGCAATCTCAGCCTTTGTTTCTGGATTTTCAATCACTTCATTATCATGGATAATCGGGTCGACATACATTTTGATATATTTGTTGGCTTCACGCCCAAGCTCTTCCGTTTTTAGGTTATCCTCGAACTTGCGTGCGTCATCGGCAAACAAGCGAAATTGTTCAACTGTTATTTTCGTGTTGAGGATATAAGCCTTTTTTTTCTCTAAATCCGCATGCGTCAATACGATCGGATTTATTACAGCGGCCGGATAATAGTTTCTCAGTTTTAGGTTGCTTGTTTTTGTAGTTTCGTCATTTGGTTTTCTTTTCACCAAAACAATATCGTAACCACAACCAGCAAAAAAGATAAATGAACCGGTTATTATTAAAATAATTTTCTTTATTCCCATTGTACTGCTCCTTTTAAAATTAATTGGTATCGTCTAAAAGGTACGGCATTTTATTTTTTAGGGTATGTATAGACTTATATTGAGCGAACATGATGGCATCATTGTCGTCACTGCAAAGCAGCAAGAAGGATGCCAGTCTATCCAATGGATCGATTATGTGAAGAAAAACGATCCTATTCTTTTAAATATCAACTGGTTTTGGAATCTAAGGATATTTGGCCAGACCGGAAAATCAATGGGAGGAAATTACATCAGAACTACAAATTTGAAGGAGACCAACATTTTTGTCGGCCCATCATTTTTTAGTGAGGTCGTACTTTTCCTTTTTGTATGTCCGGCCCCTTGCGTTTAGGCCTGGGCCCGGTACCGACGATTGTATAAGAGACCCGGATTAACCCGCCGAGGCCTTATTTTAAACAAAATTTACCCTTGCAAGAATCGGAGGTTTACGCCCAACATCCACTCCTTCCTACAGCTATCCAACTTCCACGCTCAGTCCGGTATACAAAGGTGAAAACCGATCCTTAAAAACGTTGTAAAGCGCCATCTGGGCTTTGAATCCGGTACAGTGGCCCGCATAAACCCGGTTCGGACCGATCTTTTTCAATTCTGAGGCTGTTTTTTCGATCCTCTGCTTCGAAGCTTCAATTAAATGAAATCCGCCGATAATCGCGTGTATCTTTTCCTTGGCGTTCAGTTTCATCGCGTGATGTGCAATGTTCACGATTCCAGCATGGCTGCATCCGGTCACAATAATCAATCCCTTGCCTTTCACGTTTGCCACCACCGCAAGGTCGTCTATCATTGCGTCCTTTTTCACCTTACCGTTTTCAAGAGTATACAGGTTCATTCCGACTTCCTCAAAGTCCGTTACTCTTGGAACTTCACCGGTGGTCATCAAGCCCGGCAGAATATTCAGGGGATCACGTGTCAGATAAAGGACGCCGCCGGCGGCTTCAATGTCACTTTTTCGATCCCCGTCCATAACACCGATGGGCCTTAAAAAAGGGTCTGAAATGAAATGCTTACGAAACAGGTCCGGATGTGCGATGATCGGAAGGTCTTTTTTTCCGATTTCCCCGAGGATTTTCGCTACGCCCTGCGTGTGGTCATAATGACAATGGGTAAGAACCACCGCATCCACGCAAGCAAGCGAAATATTCATCCTTTTAAAATTTTCGAGCAGTGCAACGGGGTCCTGGGCCACATCTACAAGCACATGGTTTACACCGCTTGCATGTTCCGCAGACAGCAGCAATGAAATACCATGCTGCCCAAGGTAAGGGGTCTCATAGCCGACACTGTCCTCGGCAATCACCTTGACACAGAGTCTTTTGAGTGCTGTGTTCTTTTCCATGGCAGTATACATCCTCCTCATACCTTAAATATTTGAATGGTCGGGGAGTTTTTTCGATTCGATCGCTTCATGAATAATCAGCGACTCCATCGTGCAAACTCATTTATAAAGGTTCGTAAAGAAAGAGCAGGCATTCTCGTGATAAAACAGGATGATATTTAAGAAAGCCCGCGGTAAAACGTCAGGGTGTTCTGGGCTCTTTCTTAACGATCCCTAATGCATTCAAACAGTGCACGATTACGCTGCTGATTACTCATTCCGCTATTTACATAGTATTTAAAAAAACTCCCCGACCCCTCAAATATTTGTCAGGAAGGCACCGCAGGAGCAGGTGATGTCAGGGCTTTTCCTCCGAGGTAGGCTTCCTGAACCTTAGCGTTTTGCTGTAGCTCGGAAGCCATTCCGCTGATGGAGATTTTCCCGGTTTCGAGGACATACCCACGGTTAGCTATGCTGAGCGCTTTCCGGGCGTTTTGCTCCACCAGCAGAATCGAAACCCCCTGGGAATTAATTTCATTGATGATTTGAAAGATATGTTTGACCAACAAGGGGGCCAGGCCCAAAGAGGGCTCGTCTAAAAGCAGAATGCGAGGGTCGCTCATCAACGCTCGGCCGATGGCCATCATTTGCTGCTCTCCACCGGATAATGTGCCCGCAAATTGTTTTCTTCGTTCTTCTAAAATTGGAAACAGGTCAAACACCCGCTCCTTGGCCTTCCTGACCTCACCGACCCTCTTGCGCCGCGTGTAGGCACCGACATTAAGATTTTCTTCGACGGTAAGGGTAGCAAAGACTCTTCGCCCTTCGGGACAGTGGGAAATTCCCTTTAACACCACTTCAAATGCAGGGATCGTATTGAAAATCTTGCCATGCAACTTCATGGCTCCCTTTTTTACAGGGATCAGCCTGGATACGGCCTTTAAAAGAGTGCTTTTGCCGGCTCCGTTGGCTCCCAGAACCGTCACGATTTCACCCTCGTTCAATTCGAGTGAGACCCCCTTGAGGGCTTCTACGGTCCCGTAGGTTACATGCAGATTTTCAACGGAGAGTATTGCTGTCATCCTTAGATCCTGTCCGAATTGTCCTCGTCTTTTCCCAGATAGGCCTCTATAACCACTGGATTATAATAGATATCTTCGGGACGACCTTCTGCGATTTTTTTACCTTCATCCATGACCGTAATCCAGTCGGAAATACCCATTACCACCTTCATATCGTGTTCGATAATAAATAGCGTCAACCCTTCTTGGAGCAGTTGCCGGAGGAAATCGATCAGGTCTTCGGTTTCCTTCGAGTTCAGGCCGCTGCTCGGCTCGTCGAGCACCAGAAGCTTCGGATGGCTGGCCATAGCGCGTGCAATTTCAAGTATTCGCTGCCTTCCATAGGGGATATTTTTGGCCAGCTCGTCTTTGAAATGCCACAATCCGACCTTTTGCAGAAGTTTTTCCGCAAGCGCCTGAATGGCTTTTTCTTCCCTTCTTTGTTTTGAGGTTCTAAAAATGGAGGCCCACACGCCGGATGACGATCGGCAGTGCTGCCCCGCCATGACGTTTTCAAGACAGGTCATTTCAGGAAAAAGGCGAATGTTTTGAAAGGTCCGTGCGATTCCCTTACCCACGATCTTATGGGGCTTTTTCCCTGCAATGTCAGTGCCGTCGAATACGATCCTCCCGTTATCAGGGCGGTAAATACCGGTTACAACATTAAATACGGTTGTTTTTCCGGCACCGTTCGGTCCGATGAGGCTGCTGATTTCCCCCTGCTTGACCGTTAAATCCAGATCCGAAACAGCGGTTAAGCCACCGAATCTTTTCGTCAGTTGATACGTTTCCAGAAGCTTATGAGATGAACCGTATGTCATTTTTTATGCTTCAACCCCGCTCAGCCGACCCTATCCGGCTGTGATAAAAGGCGTATTTAGTCTTTAAGAACTTATTTTTAAAGAACCGCGCTTCCTCGGCCATATCCCGCCGGGCCGGAATATCATCATGGCCATCAGGACAGCACCGAAAAGAAGCATTCGATATTGGGCGACTCCCCTGAAAATTTCCGGAAAAAGGCTTATGGCGGCGGCGCCGATCAACACACCAGGAATTGACCCCATTCCTCCGATGAGAACAATACAGAACATCATGGCTGATTCTATGAAGGTGAAACTGTGGGGTGAAACGACCATCATCTTGCTGGCATAAAGATTTCCAGCCACACCCGCCAGACCGGCACCCAGAATAAAAGCGAGGAGTTTGTAAGACCTGACATTTATACCGGTTGCTTGAGCAGCGGTCTCGTCCTCGCGAATACAATTCCAGGCCCTGCCGATCCGGGAATTTTGAAGGTGGATTAAACCAATAATACTCAGGCTCACGACGATCCAGATTAAAAAATAAAATTCAAAAGAGCTGTCGATCATCAGGTAGCGCGTGATACTCGGATTATCGATACCGACAACGCCATTCGGACCCCCGGTAAGGCCGAACGGATTATTGATCAGCCCCAGGCGAATAATTTCCCCAAAACCGATGGTGACGATCAACAGATAATCTCCGCGAAGGTGGATGACCGGCGACACAACGATATAGGCAAATATGCCAGCGGCCAGAGCGCTCAATGGCATGAGGACCAGAATTGGAATCCCATAATGGGTATTGAGAATGGCAGTTGTATAGGCACCGATGGCATAAAATCCTGCATGACCGAAGTCGAAAAGCCCGACTTCGCCTAAAACGATATTCAAACTGAGACCCAAAAGGGCGTAAATTCCGAAAAAGAATCCGACATCCAGTTGATAATCGTTGGCAAAAAAAGGATAGATACAAAAGAGGGCGATTACAGCTGTGGGGATCAGTCGATTCAAAGGCGAAAGTGTTTTGAACATCATATTTACTATACTTTTTCCGCGGTAGCTTCACCCAGCAGCCCGGTAGGACGAAAAATCAAGACCAGAATCAGAACCAGAAACACGAAAACGTCCTTCCAGGCGGCGGATATATAGACCGCTCCCAGCATCTCCATCACGCCCAGGAGCAGTCCCCCGAGCATGGCCCCCGGTATGTTTCCGATGCCGCCCAGTACGCTGGCGGTAAAGGCTTTAAGACCGTAATTCCAGCCCATTGTGAAGTTGATCTGTCGGTAGTACATGCCGACCATCACGCCGGTCATCCCTCCCAGGGCCGGGCCGAGCATGAATATGAACAGTATAATATGGTTGATATTGATGCCCATCAGTGCTGCTGTATCGCGGTCGAGGGCTGAAGCCCGTATGGCCATACCAAAGGTTGTTTTTTGTACAATAAAGAAGAGGATCCCCATAAGGATTGCCGAAAATACGAGGATAACCACCTGGAGAGCGGCAATTTCAATGCCGGCGATATGAATTCGTGTTACCGGGACCACCTGAGAGGTGTATGCCAGGTATCGGGGTCCCCAGATGACCATCATAGCGTTTTCCAAAAAAATAGAGGCCCCCAGGGCGGAAACCACGGCCGGCAATCGCCCTGCTGCGTACAGGGGACGGTAGGCGATGCGCTCCAGGGCCAATCCGATAAGCGCCACACATATACCCGCAAAACCCACCGCCAGAATCAATCCACCCCAGAGCCCAAACTGATTGCTGATGTAAGCAGAGCCCAAAACCAGCAATGTGTAGCCTGCATAGGCCCCAAGGGCAAAAAGGTCTCCATGGGCAAAATTGATGAGCTTCATAACGCCGTATACCATAGTGTATCCTAAAGCAATCAGCGCATAAAAGGAGCCAATGGTCAGACCATTGATTATCTGTTCAATAAACACGCCCATGTCATTTCTCTTTAACCGAATCGCCCCTGACCAAGATGGCTTATCCGTTTAGCGCTAACCTCGCAGAAAAACGCGAGGCTAGCGCTTGTTTTAACCTAAGTTGAGCAATTTTTTCGAAAAGATGTGCTGAGATCTTGATGCATAAGGGTTCGCGAAAACCGCAGGCATACCCGTGGCTATGTCGAGGATTTTCACGGATCCTTGATGCGCTAGAGCTCGGTGCAGATCAAGCAAAAAATCGCTCAATTTAGATTTAATGACTCAAGAATCTTTTTTGATTTTAATATGGCGAATACAGGCCGATATCACTTTTTTTTGGATTCGTAGATGACATATTTACCGTTTTTATCGACCTCATACATGAGGTAGGGGACGCCTTCACGGTCTCCCTGATCAGTAAAGCCGATCGGTCCCGTAACGCCGGGCACACCGTTGGCCTTGTTATGCAGATAATCTTCCAATACATCCGGATCGGTGCTTCCGGTCGTATTGACGGCATGGGCAATGATGTTCACGGCATCGGCAGCATAAATCGGCCAGGGGCTTGAAGGAATTTCACCGTATTTTTTCTTATAAGCGTCTAAAAATTCTTTTGACTCCGCATAGGGGAGTTCGGCAGGCATCGGTTCCTGGGTCATGAGCCAGCCTTTAGCAACATCCAATCCGGCAATTTTGACGAAGTCGTCATTGATTACCGCATTGCTGCCCACAAATAGGCATTTGAGGCCGATGTCTACGGACTGCCGGGCAATTAATGCGCCCTCGGGATAATGACCGGTATAATAAAATACATCCGGCTTTGATTCCCGTAATTTTGTCAATATGGGGGTAAAATCTCTATCCTCGGGATTTACAGCATCGTAAAAAACGATTTTGACTTCCCCGGAATCGATTTTGGGTTTCAGAGCTTTCATGGTCTCTTCCGCCACGCCGATGGCAAACGTGGTGTTATTGTGTACCATGGCAATACGTTTCACATTGAATTCTCTAGGAACGTAGTCAGCAAAAAAGATGCCTTGGGCATCATCCCGTCCACAGGTTCGGAAAAAGAACTGCCTATTTTTCTGGCTCAGGCCAAGAAATGTTGCACCATAAGCGATATTGATCATTTTCCGCTTTTCGAAAATATTAGAACTCGCTTCCACGGTCGGAGACCCGTAGGTTGAGACGGCGGCGACGATATCCTTATTTGAAACGATTTTCATCGCGGCAAGGGCACCGTCCTTAGGTGTTCCCGAATCATCGAACTCTTGAATCTCAATCATCCTTCCTCCCAGGATTCCACCTTTTTGGTTGATCAATTCAGCGGCGACCTTGCAAGACTGAACCGCCATCTGGCCTTCAAAAGCCCATGGCCCAGTGATCGGAGCCTGCACAGCAACGACCACAGTTTTTGCGGCCATTGCTCCGGAAACGAAAAAACCACCCGTCATTACGAAAATCCCAACAACCATCATACACATTAACTTTTTCATCACTCAATACCTCCATTCTTTTTTGTTTGTGTTGGTGACTATAAAAGAACCGAACCACTCAAGATCTGCCGATTCAATGGCGATAAAGACCTAAATGCCTGTTATAGGATATATCTCTTATTGTCAAGAACATCGGAGAATGTTTTTAATACACAATTCAATATTCTCGTTTTAATCTTTTTTAAAAAAGAAATGCATATCCTTTTATGTGCTATATCATGAATATACTCAATAAGTTATGGAATTCCAAACGAAATCGCTTACGGACCGAGCAAACATACAGAGCCTTTTCCGGGCCAGGAAAATGACATAGTTTTTGAAAAGGAGGAAAAATCATGGCAATTCAAAAATAAAGCAAGTCTATTGAAAACTTCGGGTAGCTGCAATTGAAATCCGCATGGGAGCTGTTGAAGCTTGACGGTTTCGTAAAAAGTCTCGATATATGAACTGAAAAAAGAACATATGGGTTAACGCTGATCTAAAAAGCTGGCGCTTTTTGTCCAGGTTATCAGTGGCGTTCGGTGTATAAAAGTTTGCAGTAATCGTTTTTTTTGTTTTTACATTTCAATTGTGATATAGTCTGTTAACTTGCCGAAAATCAAATTGAATGAGGTCAATATTATGAAACAATTCAAAATAGTGGTTGAGAAACATCCCGACACCTACGTTGCTTATCCACTCGGTTTAAAGGGCGTTGTGGTCGGGCAGGGTGATACATATGAAGCGGCGTTGGCTGATGTTAAATCGGCAATTAAATTTCATATTGAGACATTCGGGCCTGAACAAATTGATACTGACCCACCAATTCTGGAAGCTTTCATTGCGGAAACGGGAGTAGCTGTCTGATGTCGAAGTTTCCTGTTGACGCTCCGATTCGAAAGGTTGTTAAATCCTTTGAGCTTCTAGGATTCAATGTCGTTCGTGAGGGCAATCATA
>JAFDFH010000052.1 GCA_019309945.1 Deltaproteobacteria bacterium | reverse complement strand
TGACAATGTCGCCAACACCTGGCTGGTCACGGGGGCAGATGCGGGTACCGTAACGGGTGTGACCGGTGGCTTTACGGATATTGCCAATTTAACGGGTGGTACCGGCACGGACGCATTTACACTGAGCGGCGGTGCGCTAAGCGGTGCAATCGCCGGAGGTGGTGGCGCCGGGGCGAACACGCTGACCGGTGACAATGTCGCCAACACCTGGTTGGTTACAGGAGCTGGTTCAGGCTTTGTGACGGGTGTAGCCGATGGATTTAGTGATATGGACATCCTCAATGGTGGTACGATTATTGACACCTTTAATATACAAACAAGTACAACACCTCTAAACATTAATGCTGGAACTGGAGACGACGTTATTAATATTTCTTCAGATGCGCCGCTTAATAACGGTGATGTAAATGCTATCGATGCACTTCTTACCATAAATGGGGACGGTGGTTCCGATAGCATGAATATAAACGATTCAGGAGACATTGCAAATAACGCTGCGACACTTACCGGTACACAGCTGACCGGACTTGGCATGACTGGTGGAATTGCATACGGAACGATTGAAACGCTGAATATAGCGATAGGAAGTGGTGATGACATTTTCGATATAGAAGGAACGAGTGCTGTAACTACTCTGAATGCAGGTTCAGGTGACGATACACTTAATGTAGGCAATGCGAATTCGCTGGACAGTATATTGGGTGCATTGACTATAAACGGTGAAGATTATGTCTTAGGTGACGTTCTGAATATTAATGATCAGGGGGATGCGGGCACGAAAACCTATACGATGACGGCAACGACAGTAGATCGGACAGGTGCGGCCCAGATCACTTATGGAACCGTTGAAACCCTTATGCTGAACAGTGGTACCGGTGATGATACGGTTAATTTGAGTGGCGGAACCAATGATACAAGAATAAATGCCGGAGCGGGGACAGATGCAGTAAACATTTTGGGCAGCTTTACTGTGAGCAATGAGATTGTGATTACGGCCGAGACCATCAGGAATCCTTTGAACAGTACGATTAATGCCAACAAGCTTACTATTAACGGTGCTGCTGGCGTCAATGCAATTGGGATGTCGGGGAATCCAATAATAACGTCCGTCAACACTTTGGAGATCAACGCTTCGAGTGGTGATGCATTTGTGACAGAGTCGAACGGTATCGATTTATCGACAATCGACATGGGAGGCGGAAATTTTACGCTAACGGTAAATACAGGTGATATTGCACAGAGCGGTGTGCTGATGGTGGGTGGTGTCACGACACTTGATGCGACCAACATCACTTTGGATAATGCAGCCAACAACTTTGGTACGGTGAGAATCATCGGCGACAACAATGTTATTCTGAGAGATATTAATGATGTTGACCTATCGACCTCAACGGTTTCTGGAACGTTAAATGTTTTGGCGGGTGGCGCTATTACGGACAGTGGTGTGTTAAATGTAACAGGGGCAACAACATTTGATGCAGGCGCCGGGAATGACATTACTCTGAATAATGCCAACAACTTCAGCACCGTGGCGGTTACAAGTGGTAACGACGTGTGGCTGGTGGATACTAATGCAGTTGATCTAGCTGCGTCCACAGTATCGGGTACCTTGCTTGTCACGGCCGGTGGCGCTATAACAGACAGTGGTGCGTTGAATGTAACGGGTGCAACGACGGTTAATGCGCCTGGGAATAATATTACATTGGATGAGGCGGCCAATAATTTCGGTGCGGTAGCAGTTACGAGTGGCAACAATGTGGTCTTTAGGGATGTCAATGCCATTGATCTGGGGGCTTCGACGGTATTAGGCACGTTAAATGTCACGGCAGGAGGTGTTATTACTGACAGCGGTACGTTGAACGTGGCAGGTGTAATGACAGTTGGTGCAGGCGCCGGGAATAATATTACTCTGAATGAGGCCGCTAACGACTTCAATACCGTAACGGTTACGAGCGGCAACAACGTCGTACTGTTGGATACGAATACGATCGACCTGGGGGCTTCCTTGGTTTTTGGAAACCTGGATGTGACATCGACGGGTGGTGACATCACGGACAGTGGCGCTTTAACAGTGTCAGGTACGTCAACCTTTAGCGTTCCGAATACCAATTCCATAATTATCAATAGTGCCGGGAATACGTTAACAGGTGCTATCAATCTGCCTGCAGCGT
The DNA here is from genome assembly GCA_019309945.1 of Deltaproteobacteria bacterium. Taxonomy (GTDB): domain Bacteria; phylum Desulfobacterota; class Desulfobacteria; order Desulfobacterales; family JAFDFH01; genus JAFDFH01. The sequence goes on along the minus strand of JAFDFH010000052.1, from coordinate 7,970 downwards.
TTGCTAACCTGACGATGACGGATACATCAGCGATTGATTTGCCTGCGGTTGACCTGACAGGAAGTCTGTACATTGCTTCCGCTGGCGCAGTTAATTTGACAGGTGCCGTGGTGGCGGCAGGCGGTTTCAGAAGTTCCGGCACCACATTTGATAATACCAACGGTCCGGTCAATACATCAGGTAGCCCTGTTCTAATCAGTCATTCAGGTGCTGTTACCCTTGGAACCATTAACGCCGGAAGCGGTGCAATTAGTCTAAGCGGTTCAACGATTGACGGTGGAACGTTCACCGGAAGCAGTGCGACGATCAATGCTGGCACCATCGGTTTAACAGCGAAGCCAACCGCTGATGTTCCCAGCTTAACGCTTATACTTTCCAGCGAGGTAGCCGATGTTTCGGGTATATTAATGAGGGGACCGGCTCTGACAACGCCGCCTCCAGCTGAAAATATCATTGCTCCCGGGGTAGTTATTATTGAGGGCCTCTTTACCTACCTCCCTTCCGAACAACAAGATATTGTGGGTGCGCTGGCATCATTGTCAACTTATTTCACTGAACAAGAGCAGCTTGATAAACTGCTGCGTGCATCAGCAGAAGCCCAGTTCTTCATGACGCCGCCTTTGGAGCTCTACATTGAGATGGATGAAGAGGAAGAACCTATATATAAGGAACGAGATTTGGAACAGATTATTAATGAACTATCTGAAATTAATCAGGAAATGGGAGAAATATTCGATTTTGAACGCCATGATGTGGGTGCAGTTGCTGAAAAAATAGGCGAATTTTATCAGGAAAACAAAGATTTATTTTACAGCGAGGCAAAAGAAGTTGAACTTATTGAAAAAGTAAGTGAATTTTATCGGGAAAACATAGATTTATTTTTCTATCAAGAAAAAGAAGAAGATGAAATCATTAAAAAATTATTTGAGATGATAAAAAGAATTAAAAAATTATTTGATTAAATTTGATTAAATTTGAAAATAAGAAGAGAATCAGAGAGGTAACCTTATTGGTGTTTGTCCGTGAAAATTCCGTATCAATTGAGTAATGAATATTAAAGGAGATTGGAGAACAAATGATAGAAAAAAGATTGTTGGTGATGGTATGTATTTTAATGGGATTGGTCTGGTGCACACCTTCATATGCGGTGGACAAGGTCGGATACGTCAATTTGCAACGATTGATCAACGAATCCAGGATGGGTAAGGTTGCCAGGGAAGAGATACAAAAATTAAGGGAAGAAAAGGAGGAGGTTCTTGCATTAAAACTTAAAGAAATCAATATGTTGAGAGATAATATTAATAAAAAGGGAGACCAAATGGACTCCCGTGAAAAACGGGATAAACGCGCAGTCCTCAAAAGGGCATATGAAGATTATCAGAGACTTGTCAACGATGCGAAAGAGGATATTCTAAAAGAGGACCGGGAAATCGTCTCAATTATTTTGAAAAAAGCAGATGGTGTATTAAAGAAAGTGGCAAAAAAGAAAAAATTCGCGATCATTTTGAAAGATCCCAATGCCATCGGGTATCTGGATCCATCTGTGGATATAACGGATGATGTTTTAAAGGCATTGAATCAGAAAAAATAATGTGGCAAACACTTACTTAATTTCTTCACACGCACAGCGAAAGCCAAACAAATAACTGCTGTACGCCGGTGGGTACCTATCCCGGTTTGAGGATCGTAAACTCTCTATTCCTTCGATAAAGGAACCGCCTTTAACGACGCGTTCATTTCCACTCTCCGGTCCGGTTGGGTTCTTGGGATTTTTAGCCCCCTTTGCGAACCAGTCTCGACACCATTGATAGACATTTCCGGCCATATCGTAGATACCATAAAAACTCTTTCCTTTATCGTATTTTCCCACAGGTGTGGTGGTGCCGATGAGGTTGTCAAAGTTGGCCATGGTAGAATTGGGTTCTTCATTTCCCCATGGGTATTCATTTCCATTAGGCCCCCGGGTCGCCTTTTCCCATTGGGCCTCTGTCGGCAAATTTTTAGCGGCCCACTGACAGTAAGCCAATGCATCATTATGGGATACTTGGCTCACAGGATGGTCATCCCTGCCCTCAATAGGCGTTAGTCCATCAGGTAATCTCCAGCTAGCCCCTTCTACTTTCTTCCACCGTTTGCCGATTCTGACCATGCCGGTACCTTCTTTTTCAGCGTCCGATATATATTGTGTTGCTTCAACGAATTTTTTAAATAGGACATTTGTTACTAAAAATTTGTCAATGTAGTATTTATCTATAAAAATATTTTGAATTGGTTTTTCAGTAGAATATTTATTCGAACCCATCGTGAATTCACCTTCCGGGATAAGTATCATGACACTGCCATCTTGTGGATGTATGATTACCGGGGGTTCTCCATTAGGTTCCGGCGGGAGAACCTTTACAATAACATAGCCAGCGATTATTCCTGCGATAACAAGAGAGGCCACAATCGAAAGAATTAAAACCATCGGTTTTTTCTTTTTTATATCAATTTGTATTTCAGATTCAGGTTCTATGATATCGGTAGCGGCAGCATGATCCAATATTATTGTCATATCTTCGTCAGTGAGGAGGGTCGAATCATCTACGGCTGCTTTACCCGGGTCCATTGCTGCATCAAATTCTCGGAAATCACCAAACCTATCTTCAGGGTCCTTTTCAAGGGTCTTCAAAATGGAATCGCTTATGGTAGGCGGGAGATTCTTTGCAAAGGTCGAAGGCGGCTCGGGGATTTCGTTGAGGTGGCAAAACATAACCTGAGACGTTTCGGTGGCATCAAAGGCCCTTTTTCCGGCGAACAATTCATAGAATACGAGGCCAAGGGAATAAATATCCGATCTTATGTCGACCTCTTTGCTCGGATCGAATCTTTCAGGCGGAACATAATGAACGGAAAGCATACTTGTGGCCGTATCATGAGATGCGACAGTTCCCAGTTTGGCGATTCCAAAATCCATGATTTTGCTGTTGCCGTTATTGTCAATCATAATATTGGCAGGTTTAATATCTCTGTGTAATATCCCATTTTCGTAAGCATATTGGAACGCATCAAGAGACTGTTTGGCAATTTTAAATGCGATCTCAAAAGGCAATTCTTCTTTACGTTGCTGTAAAATTTTTTTAAGTTCAACACCTTCAATGAACTCCATAACCATGCAATAATTATCTCCATCCGGGAAAAAATCTAAAAGCTTACAAATATTCGGATGATCCAGTTTGGCCAGAATCATAGCTTCATGAAAAAATTTTTTAACCACTTTTTGATTTTCCAGGACCTGTGGATTCAGAATCTTTATGGCAACATATTTATCATCCTGGGATTTTGCTTTCCAGACGCTACCAAAACCACCCGTCCCCAGAGTTTTTATAATTTCATAATCTCCCAGTTTTTCGCCAATCATTTTCGATCACCTCAGCAAAGGCTAAAATCTGCTTAAAATGCTAGATATAAAATTCAATTTATTTATCTTTGCAACCAGAACCGTGATGTTATCGGATCCGCCGTATTGGTTGGCTTTTTCCACCAGCTTTTTACATGCAACATCGGGTTCCTGGTATTTACAGATGGTATTTAATATTTCTTTGTCTGAAACTTCTTTATAAAGACCGTCGCAGCAGAGCATGATATATTGATTCTTCTTTAGTCGTTGATATCTCCGAGAGACATCGATGGTTAGGTCTGAATGAACACCAATAGCTCTTGTAATTATGTTTGCCTGTGGATGTGTCAAGGCTTCTTCTTCGGTAATCACTCCGGCTTTGACCAGGCTTGCGACATAGGAATGATCTTCAGTAAAATGTGTAATATTTTTTCCATAAATAGTGTAGCCCCTGCTATCGCCCACATGGGCATAAAACATTTTACCGTTTTTTAGGACCACTGCAGTAAGGGTTGTGGCCATTCCTTCCAAATTTATATTTTTTTGTCCCCTGACGATCACTTCTTCGTTGGCCCTTAAAAACGCCTTTTCCAGCGATTCTGGAATGCTGGTGAAGTAATCTTTATAATACTCTTCCATGAGAGCTTCAACCGCAATCTTGGAAGCTATGGCTCCTCCTGATCTTCCCCCCATACCGTCTGCTAACGCAATCAGAATTCCTTTTTTATTTATGCGGCCTTCTTCAGGTGGAAAATAGGCATGATAGTCTTCATTTTCTTTTTTTCGCTTTCCGGGATGAGAAGCCGATCCGATGGTGACCATGGTCATTTTTATATCCTTTAATTTTTTCGGACATGCTTTGTCTTTGGCGGTCTCTGCGATACGTTATAGACGCTATATTTCTATTCCGGTGTTTCAGCATAGCGAACCGGCCATACAATGGCATTTTCTTGCTTGTTCAGATGCGTTGCTTTGCCGGTCCACATGCTCATCTGGTAAACATACTTCGGACCGAATTTGTGTTTCGTCTTCGACCAGTACCCTACATGCGTCACAACATTTGTGAATGGGTTCTCGGGTGGTAGAGAAGGGTTTTTTTGTTCTGGATCTGTCATTTTTCTCCATTCCCCGATTGTAGGAAGGCGCCACCCTGAAAGACTCTTATAATCAAGTTTACGACAATATTCAACGGCGTTACCCCATGAGAGGGCGATCTGTTTTGGTGATTTTAACCACATCAGGTTTGTAACAAGATCTGTGATGGTTCCGTCTCCATTGTCTGCAAATCGATTTTTAACTTTCCCGGTGATTAGATCTGTAACGGTTCCATCCGCATTCTTTTTAAACCGGTCTCTAAGGACGGTGACAGTGGAGGTTCTATTACTACCTTTATTTCCGTTTTTATTTTTTGCAACTACACTAAAATCTATGGTTCCGGTGTCATCAATTTTTTTGCTTAAAGACCAGTCGGTTCCTGAACCTGTCATATCATACGGTTTCTTTCCTAAAATAAGCGTTACTGATCTGGCAATCCTGTCGGTCTTGGCTTTAAAGGTAAAATTTTTATCCGTGGGTCCTTTTTTGGGGCTTACGGATACCGTTAACACATTCACCGGTAGGGCAGGTTTTCTGATGGTTTTAATTTCACCTTCTTTTGTCTTCCCCAGGACACCGTCCTTATTTTTTGCGCTCACACGATATTTGTTGCTGCCGACCTTGTCTATTTTAGATAGGTAGTTCCAAACAGAGCCGGATCCTTTCATATCGTATTGTTTGCCCTCAATATCGAGATATACGGCGTCGGCCGGTGTGGTTGTCTTTACATTGATCTCATAGGTGTCGCCCGCATATCCTTTGCCGGGGCTCACTACTTTTACATCAACCAAAGCAACATTTGAAATGGGTGAGGGACTTTTTTGGGTTAACAACTCCTCTCTCTTTGACGCCCCTTCAGTGCCTTTACTGTTTATGGCGATAGCTATAAATTCCTTTTTGCCAATTTCAGGTATATTCTTTTTGAGCGTCCATGCTCTGCCAGAACCGTCCATGGGGAATATTTTGCCGTCCATCTGAATGTTGACAGCCTCTGCGGGGCGGTCTGTCTTAACGGTAATAGTGAATTCTTCTCCGGCATAACCTGTCTGGGGAGTCGCCCTTAATTCAACCACGTTGGCTACACCCGCTTCGACCTCAATATTTCCAGTCTTGGGACTCCCTTCTACCCCATCATTGTTTGTGGCAACTACAGAGAAATCTATAGTTCCGATATCGTCTATCCTTTTTTTTATTGACCATTGGGTGTCGGAGCCATTCATTTTAAATATTTTTCCGTTCATACGGACGTGGACTTCCCGGGCAGGGGTATCGGTGGTTGCTGTGAAACGAAAAAAATCACCTCCCAAGCCTGTTTTAGGTTCAACCCGCACCTCTTGAACATTTGTCGGTTTCACTTGCGGCTTTATCGTGATAATCCGGCCCCCCTGTCCTTTTCCTTCCACGCCTTTTTCGTTGATTGCGGTAACATAGAATTGCATTTTCCCTAATTTTTCGATTTTCTTGGTGTACTCCCATTCCGTATCTTTTCCCTCCATTGGATACCGCCTATTTTCAATCTTGATATAAACCTCGTAGGCCGGTTCATTAGTCTTGGCAGTGACCGTAAAATTGTCTCCCGGATAAGCCTTTTCAGGGTTTACAGACGCACTGATGATGTTAACAATATGAGACGGTATGACTATTGTTATAACAAACTGTCCTCCCCTATCCATGGGAGTGCGAATCCTGCCATGTACCAATTTGGTGCCTGCGATCTTGGTGATTGGGAATATAATATTTTCATCAAAAATCAGGTTTTCAAGATCAATGACTTCAAGTTCGTTTTCGGTTAATGCTTTGCGGATATAATACGTGAAAAGACCCAATCCCTCTGTATTCTTAGTACCTGGCCAGTGCTGGTCACCGAACGATAGTACTTCACGGGATTTATTTTCCGCCTTCTCTTTTATCTTTTCCGTGTATCGCAGGTCAAAGGGCGTGAGTGATATCGGTTTTGGCCTTATTAGTTTGTTTGAAAAAGGTGAGTCCGTCATGATGCACAGACTCTTTACCTTAAAATGCGGGGATGCAAACACGTCGTTGCAGAGAGCGGTATGCCCCAGCCACGTCATTTTAGATTTTTTTTGGCCGTCTTTTGGGATCCAATACGTCTCTCCATCCTCATCTTCTAAGCTGTGTCCAGAAAAAAATACCAAGAGATTATCTTTTTCAGTCAGATTTTTTAAATATCGATCTAAATAGGTGAGGATGTTAACAAGGGTTGGCTTTTCTATCGTTTTATCAGTGAGAAGGGAGACATTGGACTTTTTAAAATTATATTTTTCTAGAAGAATTCTTGATAGTTCTTTGGCATCCTTTGTGGGACTTTTAAGTTTCGGCCAGTGATCATAATTGCCTATCCCGATAATGAGCGCATGATTTTCACCTGTGAAATCTCTTTCTCCTGTAGGCGCAGGCAACCCTTTAGCGGCCATGCTTGACCAAAAGAGAAAATAAAGAACAAGAATTGGTATTTTCATGGAGTTGGCAAAGTTCATATTTTCTTATTCATTCCACAAGGATTACCCTGCACTGCTGATGCTGAAGATAGTGTAATAAAACACCCATAATACGTGTACTTTACAATGGCATACATATAATTTTATATCTTAACTGTCAAGTAACATTGCGGTATCAAAGGCATTAACGAAAAGTACCATTCAGGCTAAATCAGAATATCGCCCGATCTTATAATATCGGGTCAAACTCGAAACAAATTCAAATGTCAAAATCCCCGATGCTAAAAACAAAAACCTTGGTATTCGAATATTTTGAGCATGTTAACATTAGGATTTATATTTTGTTTAGATTCTTGAAGCGAACTATTAAAAAAGAAACTTCTGAGTTTACAAGTCTAAACCAAAAACATAACCTGGAATTTCGCTAAAACAATCTGGATAGCGGATTTTTTGTTTTGCTTTTCAAAATTCATAGAAAGAGTTTTTGTTCAGACACTACATAGGATGTTTTGATAAATTGATGACTGGAATTCTCCCGGAAATCAGTTGACAATGACAAATGATTTTGTATATAGCAAAAAAAATTAATGAATTATGGTCAGCAATTGGTAATGAATGAAATGAAAATAAACGGATGTGTACACTTGGAAGTGAAGGCTGCTCATATTGTTTCAAGTGGTATCACAGACACCGGACGCATAAGATCCGAGAATCAAGACGCAATATTTCTCGATGAGGCCGGTAATTTTATGTTGCTTGCTGACGGAATGGGCGGACATGAACACGGCGCTGAGGCGAGCCAGACAACCCTTAAAGTAATACGGGAATATTTCCACCCGGAGGTTGTGAAGGCTGAGCTTCAGGAAGTTACTGAAGGAAGTGGGATCCCATCTGAAATTGTATGTTTCTTGTCCCTCGTGGGTGAAGCTGTTAACAAGGCGAATGAACTACTATTCGAACGTAACCAGAAAGACAATCTTCAGCGCTTCATGGGGACTACGGTAGTGGGCTTGATTTTTGTCGGAGGGGGGTACGCA